>JASHXO010000022.1 GCA_030043495.1 Candidatus Rhabdochlamydia sp. | reverse complement strand
GATCAATTCTCGCTCTCCATCTGCACTCCAATAAAGAGTTATGGGAGGAAATTCGTCTTGATGTATCTTAAGTTCCTTTATCCCTTCTTGGAAAAACTCTTGAGCCAACGATGTATTCCCGTCCCAACAAGATATTTTTCGGCGGGATAGATTAGAAATAGCATTAAAAACACAAGGCTTGCCTTCAAATTTCTGTGTAATTTGCTTTCGGTTAATGGCACAAGCTAAAGCTTTTCGAATATAAACTGAATATAAAGGGAATGTACGCGTATTGAGGTAAATCCAATAAACTTGTGAAACGCTTTTTTGATGCCACGCAGCTTGTTGGTGAAATGGCTTCACAGATGATGTCGTAAAAGGCTCTCCAAACCAATCCAATTCTCCATTTTCAAATTGCTTGCGTATCAGATTGACGTCTTTGAGCATGAAAATAATAATATCCTTTAATTGGACATTTTTTTTATCCCAGTAATAGGGATTGGATGTTAAATGAAGGCAGTGATCTCGTTTCCATTGCTTCAAAAGAAATGGACCATTGAAATGGTAAGGTTCTTGATCCCCTCTATAAATCGGTGAGAAAACTGGATTAGCTAAGAGGTGCAAAAAATAAAAAGCGGGATATTCCAATTCAACGACAAGCGTTTTGGCATTGACGGCTTTGATTTTCACCTCATCCAGGGATGTTATCCCTAGATGGGCCTTCTTTGCATTTTTTATGATAAAAAAAAGATCAGACCGCAGACAATGAGACTGAGGAGCGATCGCTTTTTTCCAACTCTGTTCAAAATCAAATGCAGAAACTTCTTCTCCGTTAGACCAATGCTGCTTCCTCAAAATAAAGGTATAAACAGTATCGGAAGAGGACTGATGGACTTCTTTTGCAGCTGCAAGTTCGGGCTTACCATCAACATTCAAACGTGTAAGACCTTCAAACAAAGCCATCTCTAAACATCGGCATCGCTGGTCAATTGCAATTTGAGGATTTAATGAAGGAGGATCACCTTCTTGAAAATTGAGCTTGAGAATATTATGTCTCTCTTTGTTTTCGCTGATTCTTTGCATGGTGCGCTCTAAATTTGCCAAAATATTTGAACCCAAAGAAACATCCAAATCAACAAAGCAGAGGTAATATTCTCTCTCATATTCAAAACAACTATATCCCGCAGAATGCATTTCCTTTTGCATATTTCTCAATTCTTTCAGCAGGGTATTGTGAGAAAAAGATGTTGGTATTTTCATCAAAGCAAATAGAGAATTTCCCTCTATTTTCTTCTCTATTTTTCCTCCGCATTCTTTTAAGTGCGAGTTCACAAAAGAAAATAACCGATGTGCGGAGGAAAGATTAAGCAAAGCTTGAAAACTCATTGGCTTAAAAGAGTGAAAAATATCTTCGATCAAAAGATGGCAATTTTCATATTTATGTCTTAAATGCTTTTTAATTTGTTCGAGCTGTTTGCTCAGTTGTGTTAAAAGCCCTCCATTATAATCACGAAAATGGCCAAAAATTTGCTCAACAAGCTTGGCAACATAGCTCCTCGCTCGATCAAGATCGATCGACCAATTTTTCCCTAAAAATAAAACGCATTCAACTTCTAGAGAAAATAAGATCGCCTCTTTGACATCCCCTTTAGCAAAGATCGTCAACGGCAACACTTTTTCCAAAGTCAAATGACATGAAGAAGGTAAAGGGTGCCTTTCTGAGGAAAAAGGAGCTGCGTTTTTCTTTCTCACGCGCACTAAAATGATTTTGAAAAGTAAAACCTCTTGAATCTGTGATTGAAAGAGAATAATGACCTGAGGAAGGTCATTTTCTGATTTTAACTCTTCGGCGAGTCGAACAGCACTTTTGTACGCTTCTTCTTCGTTGCAGGAAAAGAGAAGCGAAAAAGTGAGAGATTGAATATTCCGCTTCAATTCACTCGGCAATTTGAGGCGCAAAAGATTGATATCTTTCGAAGTGAAATTGTTTCCTCGAAGCCTTTCAATTTCTAAATAACAAAACAGGAAAGATCGATCTCTTTCTCGACAACAGTAAAAAGATTCCGGAAGCACTCTAATGCCAGGAAGCAGGTTGACTACTGCACGAGTGATATGTTTTTCTTCAAGAACATTGTAAGAAGATTCTAAATTGACGCCGATAGAAATCCCAAAAGTGTCATTTCCTTCGGCTTTTAACCAGGATAATTTTACGCTCAAGGCATATTGTTCCGGCTTGATCTCTTGAAGCTTACGACGAAGATGATATTGCAGACAAATGAGATGCGTGAGTTTGTTAAAATCTTGCCGTAAGAACGATGATTTCTTGATTTCAACTAAGGTGTGCATCCCAGTCTCGAACAATAGATCTCGATCGTAGATTTTAGGAAATCGCCGCTGTCGTTTTTTGAGAAGTTTAAAAATTTTTAACATTCTTTAACTATGATCTACCCGCCCATTTTTGATCCAGATAAAGGAAATTTCTCGCAAAAACGACATTTTTAAAAATTGTGAATTTGAAGCAGTCGCCAGCGGCAAACAGAAAAATCCCCACATTCGTGCCTAAATTGATTTACATACAAAAATCTCACCGAATGCGACTTTTAGCCAATACGTGTCGAACATCTTGATTGTTCTTTAATATGCTCATTAGCTATTTGGACTTCTCCGATAAGCGTTATTGATTTTACAGGTATTCCCCCTGATTCCTTATCGAAAAATCAAAGGTAGAATAACTCCTGAAATGTCTGAGGTTTGCCGAGTGTTCAATTTGACTCAGAAACATTGGATGATAGAAAGGTCCTTTGCCTGGTTAAAGCGCAGATGTCGGCGCCTGATGTTGAGATGGGAACGTATAGCTAAAATCTGGAGCGGATTTGCAGTAATGGGGTTGATTTACACATGGCTCAAAAATTTATTCGGATAGCTTCATCTTCTTAGGAGAAATTTTTCTAGCGTTTAATCACCAAAGAAATTTCAAAAGCTCTATAATCTAGAAGATGCGATTTTTATTATTGAAATTGATCAAGTTATATCAGCTTTGCATCAGTCCATTTTTGGGACAATGCTGTCGATTTTATCCGACATGTTCAGATTATGCGATGGAGGCTGTGCAAAAGCATGGTTGTTGGAAAGGATCTTGGCTTGCTGTGAAACGCGTTGTCAAATGTCATCCTTGGCATAAAGGCGGCGTGGATCATGTTCCCTGAGCCCTATCATCAAATTTTGACTTTTATACCGAAAATGATTCAAAAGTTGGGAATTTGGCAAGACGGCTGCGCAAATTTTTTGTCTGGAGTAAGCGACCATTGTGTAAACACAAGGCGCGAGGGAAAACAAAAAATGTGCTGCATAGCAAATCGTAGTCAAAAATCAACTTTTGAATCATTTTCGGCATAATTATCTCTTTTCTGTTTTTTCTGGGATTTCAAGTTGCTTGCCGAGACGCAGTTTTTCTGTGTCCATGTGATTTAAGCGCATGATTTCTTCAACGCTGACATGATATCTGCGTGCGATTTTCCAGAGGTTGTCGCCTGGTTCAACAGTGTGCAATTTCTTTTTGGGTTTTGCAGGCGGTGTTGCAGAGACCGGAGCTTTTGTGGGGGTGATGATTGCGGGAGGTGCTTGTTCAATGGCTTTAGTCGCAAGCTGAGGAAGGAAGCGTTGAATGGCGAGTTGATGGTTATAGGGTTCGGGAAGTGGTTCACCTGCGAGGGCAAAGAGGATCGAGGCGGCGTGCTTCCTGACGGCATCAGTGCGAGGGGATGAGAGCAGCTCTTTGGCAAAATTTTCGAGAGTAGGACTTTTATCAGGATAAAGATCAAGAATGGTCAAAATTTGTGCGTCATCAAGCCGTTTGGAGATGAAATCGAGATCGGCATCGAGAAGAATTTTTGCGGCGAGTTTGGAATGGTTATTGAGGTATTCGAGTAGCATAAGACGTCTTCGATCGGGGGATAGATCGAGAGAATTTCGTTGTTGCTGAGTGAAATCAGAAAGTGTTTTCCATTCACCATCGCAAACGAAATCAATGATCTGTTCGCGGGTGATATTAATGCCAGTCTTTGTTAAAAGGGTGTAAACAGCATGGTATTCTGGAGAGAGATAAAAGGTATCGAGCAAGGAGAGGTCGCGGGGACTGGGCGAGCGTTTTAATTCGTAAAAAAGTCCTTGGCTGGTCAAAGGCCATTTTTCTGTTTTGGCATATTGTAGGATAGCCTGAAACTGATAGTCGGCAAGGCCAGGAAAAACTGGGACATCGATCGTTTCTTGTCCATCATTGTTAGTAAAGGGGATCGCTCGTTTTTGAAGAGGAAGCCCGCCAAGGGCTTTGTCGAGATTGAAATGGTGAAAGGCGACAAGACAGGCCAGCCCCAAATCGCGTTTGGTCAAGCCCTCTTCGATAAGGTCTTTATTTTCGAGGCGGAGCAGGAGCTCTTGGTAAGGAAGGAGGGAATAGGAGCGAAGGAGTTGTGAATTCGTAGCAGGGGTCGAAGTTTCTTTTGAGGCGGGTTTGAGCTCGATTGCCAAGGTCTGTTGTTTTTCTTTGAGGACAAAATAAGCAAAAGTCGCGATGAGGCCGATGTTCAATGTGCCGCTAATGATGAGAGCCTGCGTCAGCCATTTGGTACGTCGTGCCCAAAGATTATCGTGAAGCATGAGTCATCCTGATATTCGAAAAAATTTGAAGGAATTTTTCACAGAAATTAATGCCACTCTGCAAATTATTTTGTTTTCCGGGATTTGAGGGGATTTGGTATAAGTAACACACTTGCATATTAAATTTTTCCGCACTTTTATGAAAGTCCCGTTATCTTGGTTAAAGGAATATTTGAACTTCACGCAGTCTCCAGAAGAACTTGCCAATGTATTGACATTGGCAGGAATCGAAGTGGAAGGCATCGAAACTTCTGCGCTGAAATTTTCTGGAGTTGTCGTCGGCAAAGTTTTAAAGACGCACAAGCATCCTTCTGCCGATCGGCTTTGTGTCGCAAAAGTCAGCGATGGTGAAGAAGAATTTCAAGTTGTCTGCGGCGCTCCGAACTGTCGAGCCGGGATCAAGACGGCTTTTGCGAAGATCGGTGCCGCGCTCCTTGATGAGGAAGGCAAATCGTTCAAGATTAAGAAAAGCAAATTGCGCGATGTCGAGTCATTCGGAATGCTCTGCTCTGAAAAAGAACTTGGCCTGGGAGATAGTCACGAAGGAATCATGGAGCTTTCCGATGAGCTCGAAATAGGCAAGGATCTAGCTTCCTATTATTCCGATGTGATCTATGAGGTAGGGTTGACGCCAAATCTTGGCCACTGCATGAGCATTTATGGTCTGGCACGCGAGCTCTCCGCTCAACTGAATATCCCCTTGAAAAAACCTTCCTTTAATTTCAGCGAGGACGAAGAGTCCGTTGAAAAGTGCGTCCAAGTCTTGTTGATCGATAAAAAGCAATGTCCTCGTTACTCTTGTCGAGCAGTAAAAGATATTAAAGTCGGCCCTTCCCCTGAATGGTTGAAGAAAAAAATCGAAGTCTGTGGCGTCCGCAGCATCAATAACATCGTCGATATCGGCAACCTCGTGATGCTCGAATTCGGACAGCCGTTGCATATGTTCGATACAGACAAAATCGATGGGGAAAAAATCATCATCACCGCTCAGACAGACTATAAAGAACTGGAAACCTTGGATGATGTAAAACGGCTGATTCCTCCAGAGGTTCTGCTGATCTGCGATATGGCCAAACCATTGGCCTTTGCAGGAGTGATGGGCGGAAAAAGTTCCGCTGTCTCTGATCAAACCGTCAATATCTTGATCGAAGCAGCGTATTTTACCCCTCAGGCGATCCGCAAGAGCGCACGCCTCATCGGACTCAAAAGCGATTCTTCACAACGATTTGAAAAAGGGATTGATCCCAATGGGGTCATCGACGCTTTGAACTACGCAGCTTTTTTACTGCAAAAAGTCGCTGGTGGAAAAATCTGTAAAGGATTCATCGATCAAAAGGCCCATGAATTTGTCGAAAAGAAAATCGCCTGCCGCATCCAGCGTGTCAATCAATTGCTAGGAACCCATCTCAGTGCAGGGGAAATTGCGGGGCTTTTGCGCCGTCTAGAAATGAGCATCCTGCAAGAGACAAATCATGAGTTGCTCATCGCTGTTCCGACCTATCGCAACGACATTTCCATCGAGGCCGATTTAATTGAAGAAGTGGCGCGTGTCTATGGGTACAATAATATCCCGAAGCCGATTCCCCTTCTAACAACTTCTATGATTCCTAACGCTCCACTTTATCTGATGGAAAAAGAGATTCGGATGCGGCTTATCGGGGAAGGCCTGCAGGAATTGATGACATGCGATTTGATCAGCCCAGTGCAAGCAGCGATGACGCTGGAACACTCGATGAGCAAAGATGCTCTGGTCTCGGTCCTTCTTTCTCATTCTGTCGATCAATCGGTCCTAAGAGCTTCATTGCTTCCTGGCCTTTTGCAGGCTGTCAAATACAATATCGACCATGGAACGACGAATATCGCTGGATTTGAAGTCGGCAGAATTCATTTTAAAGATAAAGATCAGTATATTGAGCCAACGGCTGCCGGGATTGTTTTAAGCGGTAAGCGGGCCCCCTATCACTGGGACCCCAAACCAGGAGACTTTGATTTTTACGATCTGAAAGGAGTGATTGCAAATCTTCTCGCCTCGCTAAAAATCGAAGACGTGGAATTCGAGCCTTCCCATCTGCAAAATTTCCATCTTGGAAGACAGGCCAAGATCAAAAAAGGCCAAGCTATCCTTGGCGTGATGGGAGAGGTCCATCCTGATCGTGTCGCCAAACTCGATGTCCCTCAACGGATTTTTTTCGCTGAAATCAATCTGCACGAGTTAATGCCCCTCATTCCAAAACAATGGAAAGTATCAGACTTGGCCCAATTTCCCGGGTCGGAGCGCGATTGGACAGTGACCTTGAAAGAAGAACTACCTATCGCCGAGATTTTACGCGCCTTGCGCTCAGTCCCTTCGCGCCTATTGGAGAAAGTGATACTTTTAGATCTTTACAAAAGCGAGCAAATCGGCAAAGATAAGAAAAATGCAACTTTTCGCTTCTTCTACCGCGATCTGGAAAAGACGATTGCCTATGAGACGGTAGAACAAGAACATGCTCGCATTATTGCGGCAGTGGCGGAAAAATTAAACCATCATACCGGTTAAACAAGGTCTTCTTTTATGAAAAATAAGCTGAACAATAAGCTTTTCGCACTCTTTGGTCTTTTAAGCCTTCTCTCTCTGACTGGGTGCAAGAATGATCATCAAGATGACAATGTCATCTCTGAGCGTTACATCCATAAGTACGGCTACGCCGTTTCCAAACAAGATTGGGAAGAGAAAAATTATCCGGGCCAAGTCATCACCGATTTGAGCAATGGAGTGACGATCACCACAACTTATGAAAACGGTCTTAAGCACGGTCCGACAACTTATACACTCCCTCATAGCCAAACTGTCGAACATTATTGCCTATACAATCAAGGAACCCTCGTCAAAGAAATCAAATATGACCCAGCTGGGATTCCCATCAAAGAATGGATACAGCTTTCTCCGACGCGCTATTCGATTACCACCTGGTACTCCCAAGGATCGCCAATGGCGGTTGAAGAATTCGTCGGACAAGAACTTCTCGATGGGCAGTATTTTACATTGGCTAATGATTTGGAATCCCGTGTGGAAAAAGGAATTGGCCAAGCAACTCGTCGCGACCGCAATGGCCTCCTCTTTGGAAAAGAGCTCTTTGAACAAGGATATGCCATCAAGAAAGAAACGTTTTATCCCAATGGAGCTCCTGAATCGATTGCTTATTATTTCCGCAACAGCCTGCATGGTGAGAAACGCACCTTTGCTCAAAATGGCGAACCTCTAGCTCTCGAAGAATGGGTCAATGGCCAACTTCATGGAAAGTCAACTTACTTTAAAAATGGAAATCGTTATCTCGAAATTGCTTATCTATATGGCCAAAAAAATGGAATCGAGCGGCATTTCATCGATGGGGACATGATTTCTCAAGAAATTACCTGGGAAAATGATTTAAAACATGGACCTTCTGTCTTCTACGTCGATGGAAAACCAGAATTCTATTGGTTCTATGCCGGTGAATCTGTAAGTAAACGCAAATACGATGAACTCACAGATATGGACCTGGTCATTTCACACATTCCATATAGAGATGATTCTTCCTATACTCGTTAATTTCCTCCTGAAATTCTTATGATTATCAATTTTCCCGAAGGCCCAACAATTCGCGTTACATTAGAGTTTGAAGAACGCCTCTTCAAAAGCACTTCTCTTTGTTTTTCCAGTCATTTTGAATGTTGTATTGAAGGCGACGCTAAAGAAAAAGATAGGGATCTGTTGCTCGCATTTCTTGAGAGCTACGGAAGAAAAAAACCGCTGCATGTCGAATTGAATTTAGAGCATCTTTCACCTTTCAGAAAAAAGACGCTCAACTATTTACAAAAGGTTCCTTTTGGAGAGGTTTTGACCTATGGCGAACTGGCCGACAAAATCGGCTATCCCAGAGCCGCCCGTGCGATTGGAACTGCCTGTCATTTTAATCCTTATCCGCTTTTCATCCCCTGCCATCGTGTGATTGGTAGAGGAAAACGCCTGGGAGGGTTCGCGATAGATCTTAGAATAAAAAAAGAACTTCTCGAGTTTGAAGGGGAAGTTCTGGCTTTGCCAGAATTTCCTCAAGTTTTTTAAGACCTTTTCAGTGTATAAATTCTAAGAAAGAAATATGAGCCTATCCCGCTATTTAAATATAGGCTCATTCACGCAGTTCCTCTGAAGCATTCTCGGTTTTTAATTCCGGATCGCTAATGAGGAATTCTTGAGGATCTAAATCTGCGATGGCCTTGACATCGTTTTTTTGGCCTGGGGTCCATTCTTCTTCTTCGTCGGCCATCACCATGTTGTCATAGTCAAGTTCCTGCTCTTCTTCTTTTTGCGTACAAGATGGTACAGTTATTAATGCCAACAGGGAAAAGAGGATAGAAATGTGCTTCATATTGCAGCTTTTAGATACTTGTGTTCTTTTATATTAAACGAAAGCACCTTTTTGACAAGTAGAATGAATTCTGTTAGAGAAAAACAATACACTTTCATTCTTAGAGTGTGTTTGTGAAAATGTGCAAGATGTTGATTTACAAAAGATTTTCGATGAAATTTCTTTTCCTTCGGTGGTGACATATGCCGGAGGAGCCATAGGCACCACCGAAGGAAAAGAAATTTCGCGAAAAGATTTGTAAAGCAACCTTGCAATTTTCACAAACACACTTCTATAGCTGCATAGAAAATAGATCTGAGTTTTGGGAAAAAGTGTTCAATGATCCTTATGTCGACAATACTGCATTGATGGGGATCTTATTCGGTTATGGGTTTAAGAATTCATTTTGTTCCCAGTGGAGATGGTGGAGTAAGGCAAAGATTTCCTCGATTTAACCCTGAAAAAAATTGACAACTCGTTTAAACAATTAAAAATAAATGATTTGACTACAAAAAAAGAAAAAGTTCTGCCCATACAACTTCATGTTGGCACGTTTTTGGCATCTTAAGTAAGTGAGCGGAGGCTGATGTGAAAGATCGCGAAAAGCAGGTTATTCAAATTCAGAGAACGTCTCTTAAGCGAACTTACTTATTTTATTTCGCCAAAATTAGCAATGGAGGGAACAATGACGAAGGAACAGATGCTCAAAAAGATCTCTGAACTGGAATCGATTAATGATCAACTCCAGGCTGAGATCCGCTATCTCGACCAACTTCTTCACCAGGTGGGTTTTGAAGATGGATTGAAAACATTAAAATTTGCCGCTCAAGAACTTATCGAACAAGATAGACGCGTAGAAGATGAAGAGGCTTCATAGCTCCTAATACCATTTCCGAAAAATAAATATTTTCCGGAAATGGTATTAAGTCAATAATCCTAAAAGGTCATCTAGGGAGATTTGTCCGAGGCCTTCTTCAGATTCCAACAGCTGCTCGGATAGCGCTGTTTTATGTGCTTTTAACCGCATGATCTTTTCTTCAATGCTCAAGGCCGTGATATAACGGCGCGCTATAACAGTTCCCTTTTTGCCCAGACGATGAGCACGATCAATTGCTTGCCGTTCGACAGCATCATTCCACCAAGGATCATAGAGAAATACATAATCCGCGGCAGTTAAATTGAGCCCAACACCGCCGGCTTTAAGACTGATCAGGAAAATGGAAACTTGTAGATCTTCTTGGAATCGACGGACGGTCTCTTCGCGGTATGTTGTACTTCCGTCAAGATAAACGTAGTTCCATCCTCTTTGACGGATGCCGGTTTCAAGCAGTCGAAGCATTGTGGTAAATTGACTATAGACCAAGACTTTACGTTGTTCTTCGACTATCTCTGAAAGATCAGAAAGGACGCGATCATATTTGGCGCTTAAAGCATCTGATTCTCCTTGTCTTTCTTCTACAAGCCAAGGATGAGCGCACAGCTGTCGAAGACGTAAGATCGCTTCGAGGATTTCCATGCGATGAGAAGCTGCGCCGTCAAGGCTCACTTTTTTTAGCAGCCCTTGTTTTGTGCTCCGCAACCATCGTTCATAAATATCCCGTTGAGAATCTGTCATTTCGACAAAAACTATCTGCTCGAGTTTGGATGGAAGTTCGAGGGCAACTTGTTCTTTTTTTCGTCGCAAAAGGAATGGCTTGATCTTTTTTCTGGTTCGATCGAGATACTGGGTTCCCATCTGTGAACGCAAGACTTCCGCTTGAAATTGACGTCGCTCCCCCAAAAGATCAGGTTGTAAAAAGTGAAAAATCGACCAGAGATCTTCCAGTCGGTTCTCGATTGGGGTTCCAGTGATCACTAGGCGGATTTGACTTTGCAGGCGAAAGCAACAGCCTGCAATCTGGCTATCAGGATTTTTGATCGCTTGCCCTTCATCCAAGACAACAACTTGATAATCAATTTTTTGCAGCATCTCGACATCCAGCCGTAGCAAAGCATAGGAGGTCAGAATAATTTGCTTTTGTTCAAGCGCTTCTTTGTTTTGCAAACGGTCTTTTCCATAATGGGAATAAACGCTCAAAGAAGGCAAAAATTTCTCGATCTCTCGTTTCCAATTAAACAAAAGAGAAGTGGGCACGACGACCAAACAAGGGCGTTGAAAAGACAGTAGGGAAAAAAATGCCAGGACTTGCACAGTTTTTCCTAGTCCCATTTCGTCGGCTAAAAGACCACCGAAGCCGCCTTCTTCGAGGAACTTGAGCCATTGAAGACCTTCTTTTTGATAGGAAAAAAGTGTCCCCTGAAAAGATTTGCTCGGGTCCATGGAGGAAGATGGTGTGCAGTGCGACATTGTGATAATTTTTTGCTTGAGGCCTTCTCGGATCACCAAATTTGGCCGTTCCAGCAGCTGACTTAGCAGGCCAAACCGATTTTTTTTTAGCTGGGCCCCTTCGCTCATCACCTCTTGTTCGGTAAAATCGCCCCAATCTTTACTGAAATTCTCGCGGTCAAGAAGTGCTACGGCATGTGGAGACAGCTCGACAAAATGTTCCTGGCGGTTAAAAGCTCCAACCAGATCTTTCAAATCCACTTGATGGTCTTCGTAATGCACTTTGACACGGATGGCGATCTTTTCTTCAGAGA
>JASHXO010000257.1 GCA_030043495.1 Candidatus Rhabdochlamydia sp. | reverse complement strand
GCCCCAAACCAGCTCTTCCTTTTCTCCTTTCAGTCTAATCGTATGGGGATCTTCGAAACTGGCTGTGCCATGAAGGATGGTAACACCGTGACGCATGAGGTTTTCATAGATTTCTTGGGCAGCCGACGCGCTGACAAAGTTTTTACGGTACATGAAATCTTCGACAGAGGCCTCATGTTGTAAATCACGCTCGACACCATAGACTCCTTTCTCAAGTTTTCCCGATAAGAAAAGAGCTGTCTCTTTTAAAGTTTTTGAGGGAAGGGTTCCAGTAACGACTTCTGCCCCTCCATACACTTTTTCTTTTTCAATGATGGCAACCTTATGGCCGAAATAAGCTGCTTTCACAGCTGCTTTCTCTCCTGCAGGCCCAGTTCCGATGACGATCAGTTCAAATTTTTGCATTGAAAACTACCAAACATAAATCTCTTCTGTTAAAAATCACATTGAAAGAAAACGAAAAGATCCATTAAATATTCGAAATGAGATTTTAGTACAGCTTCTAAAATCTTGTTAATGGCACAAATAAAATAAGAATGCAACTTTTCTAACCCGCGTTTTAAGTTCAACTGTGAGATTTCAAGTCGACAAGTAGGAGGCCATCAGGTGGAAACAAAAATTCAAGCTCAAGCAGAAAGTCTGGCCCATAAGATCAAGCACTATCTCATTACGACGATGGGTGTCACCCTCGATGAAGCAAACTCGGAAGAATTCTATCGCGCTTTTGCTTTAACGATTCGCGAGGAGGTCATGATCAACTGGACAGCCTGCATGCATACATACAGGAATAGGCAGGCTAGAATGCTCTATTACTTTTGCATGGAATATATGCCTGGCCGTTTCTTAGGCAATAATATCACCAACATTCATGCGACTGAGCTCGTTAAGCACGTGATGAAAATGTTAAACCGCAATTACGATGAAGAGCAGCATTACGAGCCGGATCCAGGTTTGGGCAATGGAGGTTTAGGCAGACTTGCAGCCTGTTTGCTCGATTCGCTTGCCACGCAACAATATCCTGCCATTGCCTATGGCTTGCGCTATCAGTATGGAATTTTCGATCAGGAAATCTGGGACGGGATGCAAGTAGAGCGTCCTGAAATTTGGCTACTTCATGAAAATCCTTGGGAATATCGCCGCGATACGCATGCCGTGACGGTCTATTATTCGGGAAGAACATCTCCGAACGTCAATAAAAAAGGCGTCGAGGTGATGGACATCGCGGATTATGAAGAGGTAAGAGCGCTTGCTTATGATATCCCGATCATCGGCTATAAGGAAAGCGGCGACTTTAATGTGAATACTCTGCGCCTCTGGACGACAAAGGAATCTCCTCGCAACTTTCAACTGCAGCGTTTCAACGCCGGGCTTCTCGACCAAGCAGCGGAAAACACTTCCTTAACTGACGTCCTTTATCCCAATGATAACCATGAGACGGGCAAACGCATTCGCCTCAAGCAAGAATTTTTACTCGTTTCCGCTTCTTTGCAAGATATCATTCGTCATCATCATCACAATTGTCCTGATTTAAGCAACTTTGCCGATAAGGTGCGCATTCACATCAACGACACTCATCCAGCGCTTACAATTGCTGAGCTTGTTCGTCTTCTTATTCGCGAGCATGATTTTGGATGGGAAGAAGCTTGGGAGGTTGTAAAAACCTGCTGTAACTATACCAACCACACCGTTCTACGTGAATCGCTGGAAGAATGGAACCAAAACCGTATCCACTATCTGCTCCCACGACAGTATTATATTATCGAGCGACTCAATTTAGAATTTTGCAATTCTGTGCGAAAAAAGTTTCCCAATGATGAAGAAAGAGTGCGCAGAATGTCAGTCATCGAGAGCGGGCAAGTGAGAATGGCAAATCTTGCGATTTTCGGATCGCATCGCGTCAATGGGGTTGCTGCTTTGCATACCGAGATTCTCAAACATGAGATTTTTAAAGACTTTTTTGAAATGTTCCCTGACAAGTTTATCAATGTGACCAATGGAGTGACCCCGCGCCGTTGGCTATTGCACATCAATCCAAAGCTTGCCTATTTTATTTCTAAACGGATCGGGAAAGAATGGATCATTAACTTTACGCACATCCAAGAATTGGTAAAGTTTGCCGAGGACCCTGAAAGCCAAAAGGAGTTTTTAGAAATCAAGCGTGAAAATAAACGCGCTCTGATCCAATACATTCACGAAAAAAATCCGTTACGCGATGCCAAAGGTAAAATTATCGGCCATTACTCGACCCTTGATGAAACTGCTCTTTTCGATGTCCAGGTTAAAAGAATGCACGAATATAAGCGGCAGTTCATGAATATCCTTCACATCATTATGTTGTATTTTGAGCTTAAAGCGGATCCGAATGCTCGCAAGATAAAAAGGATGGCCTTGATCGCCGGTAAAGCAGCTCCAGGCTACGATATTGCCAAAAATATCGTCCACTTAATCTGCTGCGTAGCACGCAAAATTAACAACGATCCCCAAGTGAATCAAAAACTCAACGTTGTCTTCGTGGAAAACTATAACGTTTCTCGTGCGGAATTAATTATTCCTGCCGCTGATCTGTCTGAACAAATTTCGACAGCAGGGATGGAAGCTTCAGGAACAGGGAACATGAAACTTGCGATCAATGGTGCGCTCACGATCGGCACTGAAGACGGCGCTAATATTGAAATGCATCAACAAATCACCGATCGATGGTGGCCATTTGGATTTGGCAAAACCGCAGAAGAGAATGTGAGGCTTCGCGATTCACAAAGTTACAATCCGTGGGACATCTATATGCATTCGCCAGCAATTCACAATGCTGTAGATTCTCTTCGCAATCGCACCTTTGCCGAGAACGATGTCGAGCATCAAATCAACAGCAGTCTCTATCATTATTTGCTCGAGAGGCAAAATGGGACTCAACCCGATCGTTATTTTGTCTTAAATGATCTGCAAAGCTATTACGACACTCAAAAAAAAGTGGAAGAGTTTTATTTAGACCCTGCAAAATGGACAACTTATGTACTCTATAACATCGCAGCAATGGGAAAATTTTCTGCAGACGAGTCGATACATAATTACGCCAAGAACGTCTGGGATATTGCTCCTTGTAGGGTAGACAAAGAAGAGCTCGATAGAGTGCGTGCTGAATATAGTGAACACGACAAATGCCGAATTTTGTAGTTAATTTCTTCTGTTCAGATCGTCCGGCTTTTCTGGTAAAAGCGTTTAACTTTTTTCTTATCTTTGCGCTTTTAAGCCTTTTTTTTTGTGCTGTTTTTTTCACGCAAGTCTATCACTGGGATGCCTTTCTTAAGTATCGCATTGTATTTTTGCGAGGTTGGGGCAT
>JASHXO010000256.1 GCA_030043495.1 Candidatus Rhabdochlamydia sp. | reverse complement strand
CTCTGTCAACAAAGTTTTTACAAAGCTCCGGAATTGGAGTTGATTTTGATATCTGAAATTGATACGATTCTCAATTTCATTTCTTAAGGTTTTTTTGAAATGCCAACCCCTTACGGAGAGGAAAGTCATGACACTAGTTTTAGAGCAGGCCCTAGAATTAGAGGAAATTTTTGTCCCCGGGTACGAAAAAGTAATTAAAGTGACGAACGAAGAAGCCGGACTGAAAGCAATTATTTGCATTCACAATACGACGATGGGACCCGCTCTCGGGGGGATTAGAATTTATCCCTATGCGACCTTTGAGGTCGCCCTCAACGATGTTTTACGACTTTCTAAGGGAATGACCTATAAGTCTGCGATTACTGAATCCGGTTGGGGGGGAGGAAAAAGTGTCATCATCGCCGACCCTAAAAAAAATAAAACGAAAGAAATGCTTTATGCTTTTGGGCTGGCCGTCGATCGATTGCAAGGGGAATATATCTGTGCCGAAGACGTTGGCTGTACACCTGATGATGTTCTTGAAATCAGCAAGGCAACACCTTATGTCGTTGGATTGCCTCATGCGAAAAGTAGCGGCAATCCTTCTCCCTTTACTGCTTGGGGGACTTACCGAGGCATTCAGTCCGTTCTTAAAAAAATGACAGGTTCGGATTCTCCTGAAAATCGCACGATCGCGATTCAAGGGTTGGGAAGCGTTGGCTGTGAGCTCGCAAAATTACTGTTTTGGAATGGTGCTCGGCTGATCATCTCTGATATTGATGCAGAAAGATGTCGAACTATAGCTGAATTTACAGGAGCAAAAATTGTTCCCACTGTTGATATCTTGAGCGAAGAGTGCGATGTACTGGCCCCTTGTGCGCTGGGCGGTGTAATTAATGAACAGATGATCCCTCATCTGAACTGTAAAGCAATTGCAGGATGTGCTAACAATCAATTGCTCAAAGACTCTGATGCCGATGAGTTAGTCGCCAAAGGGATTCTCTACGCTCCCGATTTTGTCATCAATGCGGGCGGATTGATCAATGTTACACAAGAGCTTGAGGTTGATGGATACAATCCCCCCACTTCGCGCAATAAGATTCATCATCTTTATGATCAATTGATGGTGATTTACGAAATTGCTGATCAAAATCGTTTTTCAACGCATCGCGCAGCGCTCTCGCTTGCCGATTACCGATTAAAATATCGCATTGGCAAACGAATCGAGCCTCCCTGTTTTCATCATGCTAAATAATCTAGATTTTGAGTTGCATTGATGGAGGATTGCCGTTGCTTGAAGATCGCGATGCCTTCAACAGCTATGGCTGTTGCGATTTTTGAAAATAGGCGCTGAAAGGACGAATTGCAAACTTTTCTAAAGTGAACTAATCACTCAAGCCAACTTAATAGACCATGCGCAATATTATCGTTATTTTGTTCCAGAAAGCTGAAGCTGCGATTCGATCCGCATTTGGAACCTTTGTCGATGACCCCAAGCTTTTGGAAGCGGAAGTAACGCCAAGTACGCAAGCTCAATTTGGCGAATACCAGTGCAACAGCGCTCTCAAAATCGGAAAAACTCTGCGCACTTCCCCTAGAGATGTTGCAGAAAAGATCGTGTCCCATTTCGATCGCAATGATGAGGGAAAAGAAATGATCTCAAAATTGGAGGTCGCTGGCCCCGGATTTATCAATATCACAATTTCCCCATCTTTTCTGGCCTTACAAATCGACAGTCTTTTGCAAGACGATCGCCTTGGAGTGCCTGAGCCAGAAAAAAAACAGAAAGTCATCGTTGAATTTTCCTCACCCAATGTCGCTAAAGAACTGCATGTGGGGCATCTGCGTTCCACGATCATCGGCGATGCGATTGCGCGCCTGTTTGAATTTTTAGGTCATGATGTTCTGCGTCTGAATCATATCGGTGATTGGGGTACGCAATTTGGAATGCTAATCGCCTATATGCAGGAAAAAATGCCTGATGTTTTTAAAGGGAAAAAACAGACAGATCTTATTGAGCTCATGGGATGGTATAGAGAATCCAAGAAACGCTTCGATGAAGACCCCGAATTCAAAAAACGCGCGCAGCTTCAAGTTGTCAAGCTTCAAAGCGGCGATCCGGAAACACGCGCTGCTTGGCAGGTCATTTGTGAAATTTCTCGGCGCTCTTATCAAGAGATCTACGATCTTCTCGATGTCAAATTAGCCGAGCGCGGAGAATCATTTTATAATCTATATCTTCCTGAGATTATCAATGATTTAGAAAGAAAAGGATTAATTACCATTTCCGATGGAGCCAAGTGCATTTTCTTGGAAGGATTTGTCAGCCGCGATGGTGCGCCGTTACCGATGATCGTCCAAAAGTCGGATGGCGGCTATAACTACGACACTACTGACATGGCGGCGATTCGCCATCGCATTCAAGTGGAAAAAGCGGATCGAATCATTTATTTGACGGATGCAGGCCAAAGCCTTCATTTCGCAATGCTTTTTAAAGCTGCTGAAAAAGCAGGTTATCTAGATCCAAACAAAGTCCGCGTTGACCACGTTCCCTTTGGAGTGGTACTCGGATCCGATGGAAAAAAATTTAAAACTCGATCCGGTGAGACCGAGAAACTCATCGACCTCCTCCTAGAGGCCATCAGGCATGCTAAGAAGATCATGCAAGAACGGCTGCCCGATCTTCCGGAAAATGAATTAGAACGTGTTTCGCAAATTCTCGGTATCGATGCGGTCAAATATTCAGATCTTTCAGGCCATCGTATCAAAGACTATGTGTTCAGCTATGACCGGATGTTGAAATTTGAAGGAAAT
>JASHXO010000255.1 GCA_030043495.1 Candidatus Rhabdochlamydia sp. | reverse complement strand
TCCTGAATTCAACGACTCTTCTGTTTATCCCAAACTGTTGGAACTCTTTAGCTATAAATTAAGGCTTAAAGAACAAAACTTGCTTAAGTTTGCCAACCAAAATGCTGTGCATTTCTTGAAGGAAAGCATTCATCCAATTGAAAATTCGATATGTTGTTTGTGATTGAAGAGTTGGTAACGATATGAATGATGAAATGAAATAACGATAGAAAAAATTATGCGACTTCAACGCATAATTTTTTTATCATTCTTATCATTGATCTTGGCCAAACCTTGAAATTACTTGGGTATACATGGAGATGAAAAATGAGAGAAATATATGGCAGTTCAATTTAACGTGAACAACTTGTTGAACACCCAGACAAGTCCTATTGAATCCGATCCATTGACCACAGTAACCTTACTTCCATGCTGTCACAAAACCCATCAAGCTGCTGCTGAAAGAGATTATGGTAAAATTGCAGGAGGCTCTTGTGAGTTGAAAGAAAAATCATGTGTTCTGTGCGGATCTCCAGTAACTTCTTATGTTCATGACGTTACTGTTAGAAATCTCGCCAAACAGATATTTGGCCATGAAAAAGATTTAGAAAATCCACCCACACATCCTTTAATTCGAGAATCCCCCAAAATAGGAGAAGTAAATCTTCCCTACCCTGGAACTCCAGCCGTTTTTGTACTTGCTTGTGATTCTTGGGATCATCCCTATGAAAGTGAAGGAGAGCTGTGCAGGTACATGAACTTTAAAAGCATAACGGAAAATTCATTGCTGAAAGAGTTTTCCCTCTTAGGGTATGCCTATGGGAAAGTATCAATATCTATCAAGTTTGATGATCGCTCATTTAAAAAATACTTATTTGCTCATTGCAAGGTCTGGGACACCTCTCCGAATACGTATACAGCTGATACACATAAGGAGCTTAAAACTCTCTTTCGCATCATTGCCAATCATAATCAAATTCCAGCAGAACAGTTTGATAAAATTCGTGGAATTGTAGAAAAAGGTCGTTGCGAAGCATATTACTACAATAAACCAATACGACTTTCTCGAAAGCCAAGTGGTAAAGTTACCAGCTCACCTTACGCAAACTGAATGCCAAGCCTATCACAGCCGGTTCTGAATCGCAGTCGCTCGAGTTCCAAAAATGCCATTCGATTTGCCTTCATCAGTAGTTGATATTTCAGAGCAAAATGATTCAAAAAGGTTTGAGTTCTCAGAAATTCTAACTTGCAATAAGCGACGATTGATGCGAAAATGTGGTTTTTTTGAGAGCGAACGACTTTTGTCGGCGATTTCTCAGGACCGGCGTTTTGCTTGATCGATTTGTGGTATTCTTCTATGCGCCACCGTTTTTGGTAGATTTCATAATTCGGTCAGCACTACTTTCTAAGTCATTTATAACAAGGTATAGAGTCCCTGTAGAGCCGTCTTCGTTTTTGAAGATCTTTGTAATGAGTGCTACAGAAAAAGACATGTCTTTAAGCCAGACTATTCTTTTTTCTCCATCCTTGAGTGGTAATGTATTTAGATTTTGGTACTGACCATTTTTTCTGTCCTCTTCAGAAAGAGCAACTAATTGATTAGCTTTAATTCCAATTATAAATTTCTTTTTCATGTCATAGTGAATAAACTCCATATTTTTTCTAGCCCCGAACCAATTATCAGATAATACGTAATCAAACTTAACTTTATTAGCCACTGTTAGGGCTATCATGGATCGAAACATCTGGTTTTTGCTGACTGACGACTGTCTTTTTTCTTTTTTGCTGGCGATATCACAAAAAAGCACATCTTTACAAACGGGTTCATAGGCAATTGGCAAAGCCACGTCGCCATAACGAACGAGGCATGACAGGAAATTGATTCCTTTGACACAGCGTCCTTTGGCATGTGAATAGTGCCAGCAAATGATCTCATTTTCATCTGTGTAAGTCTTCTCTTCGATGGTGTCATCAAGAATGAGCACTCCTCCTACATCTTGTTCATTTTTGCGAATCTCCGGTTTGATATATTCCCAAAGCTGTTTCGAAGAAAATTCATTGCTATTCAAAAATCGGGTAATCTTATCATGACTAATTCGTCCTTCCAAGAGATCTGAAAGACCGATTGCTGTTGCGTATTGATTTTGAGCAATTAAGTAATCTGAATAGATATCAAGCAGCTTGTTCATTCTTTCCTTCCAAAAAAATTGAACAAGACTACATCTAAAAGATGGTGCCAATAAAGAAATTTTTACCCGTTTGCGTAAGGTGAGTTATGAATCATAACTTGGTGCTGCGCTATCCATTGGATGCATTTCCAGGCGCTGTGTAGATTGAGTCCTCCCTGTCTATTAAGTCGTGTTTGCGCCAATCGCCCTTGTTTATGTCATCCAATAATTGATGGAACAAGCGCGTGTAGCGCGCCGCGCACGCTTGTTGTGTTCTTGTTCCGGCAATTCCAAGGATTTGCCCTTTCTATAGCAATCCGGATTCAGCCCCGCCATGAGAGCTGCGCATTGATCAAGTGCCCAGAAGTGATTGTAGATAGGCTTTGTAGTCGTTGAATTCTGATGGCGTAATGGCTTTTGCAAAGCGTTTTGCGAATTCTTCCCTTGTTTCAGTTTTATCTGCTTCCATGAATTTTCTCCGGGTATTTGGGATGTTTCATCGCTGCATCAATCGACGCAACGATTTTCTGTTTAGCTGTTCCACATGGCTCTAATATGGGAAAGACTAAATTTGATTTGTTGATTTTGCCAAAAATGTTATGTTCGGCAAACAAAAAAGGAGGCCTTTATGAAGTCCCAGTTGGCATGCAAATTCATTTTCGGATCCGTTGTTTTTTTTTCACATAGTGCAGGAATAGCTTTTGAAACATCACAGTGCGATAACAACATCCATAATTTTGATGTGAATGCATGGGTGAATGTCGATAAAATAGCCATTGAAGGATTTACTGTTCTAAATCTTGGTCCCTCATCCAATTGTGGAAGCTCAACGGATTTGGCGGAGAAAATCGCGTCAATGAATGCGGATGTCGTTTGTATTTCCGAAGTTTATGATGCGAACACCTTTTATGAAGCTCTTCAGAGTAGCTATGCTCATTTCTTATACTTGGATTCAAATCCACTCGCATTGGATGCCTCTGATCAGCGCCTGATGGGCGGTTTTTTAATCGCCAGCAAATATCCTTTGGATGCGGCTCAATTTAGCAAGCTTACAACAGATTCAGACAATTCTAACGAAGGGCTTGTCGACTTTGTTATTAGGAATGGCGATGCTCAGATCGGACACATTTACGCGGTCAATTTAAGAAATGATGAACCAACTGAGGTCCAAGCATCGGCATTCCTGGCAATTAT
>JASHXO010000254.1 GCA_030043495.1 Candidatus Rhabdochlamydia sp. | reverse complement strand
TGTCGGAGGAATGGCGACATCTAAGGGCTTGGAGCTGGCTTGAAAAATATGCTGTCCCAAATTTTTCGTTTCCGCGAGCTGAGAAACGCCTTGCAACATCATCGCTCCCAGTTCTTTCTTGAGGGTAAGCAATGACTCGTGGCGCCACTGTTCTGGCAAATCGCTCATTTTGAGATTGAGCTCATGCAGTTTGCCTTTGAGCAATTTCTTCTCTGACTGCAGAAGGCCTACAGTGGTCCAGCATAAAGCTAAAATTTTATCGCTGAGCAACTTTGTTCTAAGTTTTTTGAGTTCGATCGTCTGCAAGAGATATTGGGACAAAAAGTTTTTTTGCGTTTGCAAGGCTTCAATAAGGCGAGCTTGTTCTCTTACGCTGCGATTACTTTCATCTTTGAGCTGCAGGACAAGGGCGCTCGCCTTATGGATCAGATCGGCTGTGATGCTGTCATTGAGCACGCTTCCCAAGGAGCTCACCTCAAAATCAGTATCTGAAAGCTGATCCCTCAAAAAAATTAATTCTCTGAGCTGCGCTTGTAAGTTGTCCCGTTCACGAGTGTACCCCACTAGGAGCTCTTGGGCGGTTGTCAAATTCAACCCGGAAAAGTCATTGGACTCTTGTTGTTGAAGATTGAGATTTTCTTCCAAAATTTTGCGCTTTTGAGAGAGCTGATCGATAAACTCACGGGCGTAAGCGATAATGATCGCTGGATTTTCCTTTGTTTCATTGACGCTTTCCGCCTGCGAATCAGCAATCTGTTTGACTAACAAGGCAATAGCGCTTCTGGGATCTTTGAGAAGCGAAGGAAAAGCAGGGATTTTCTCTTGTTTTTCCACATGTTCGAGCAAAAGCTCTGCCTCGCGAAGTTGTTCGCTGATACCCTCGATCTCTGTTTGCAAGGGTAGTAAAACGACTTCTTCGTTCCTTTTCATCTCTAAATCACAACTTGCAATGCGATTTTCGATCTGTTTTCTCTCTGTGCAAAGGGAAATATCTTCTTTGATTTTTTTTTGGTCGGAATTTTTTACGCGCTGTGATGGCTGAAGATAGCCCTTTTCGTCTTTAGAAGAGGCCAATAAATTTTTTTTCGCATACAAACGTTGCAGCTCAAGATCAACATCGAAAAGTTTTGAGGTGTAGAAATTCTTAGGTTGGGAAAGAATTTCAATTTCTTGGGCAACTCCGATGAAACCATTTTTATTAATATTGTCTTTAAGATAATGCACATGCTCGATCAAAGCTTCATCGTAAACTTGCGTGAGTTCTTGCTGTCTTTGAAGGAGATAAGCGAGCTGTGATTGATAGGTTTCATCGCTTTCGCGCTTGAGATACTTTTGATAGCTCTTCATGACTTGGTTTAAAAAATCCGCAGCTAAAAACCGATCACGGCTTGGATAGGACAGCTTGAGGATTGTTTTATCTTGTTTCCATGGAGTAATTTTAATTTTCTTCCTCACCCCTTCAACAGTTGGCAGCCAAGGATGAAGGGTCAGAGAATACCACCGATTAATTTGTACTGATTTTGGAATTCCTTGAAGAGTGAACTTCGCATGTGCAACAGAAATGGACTCTGATAATTTGCCTTCCCCTATAAGCTGTTTGTTCTGATCGAACAATTGATAGCATCTGCCATTTGTCAGCTTCAAAAACAGCTTTAGCGGTTTTTCTCCTGCATAGGAAACATTACGGAAAGTAAAGGGATCTAAATCGGCAATCGAAGACCCCAGCTCGAGGAGGAGATTGTCGCAAATTCTTTTGATGGCTTTCGCAACCCTAGAATCAGGAGCGCAATCTGCTTGCATTCCCAATTCTTCGACTGCATCTTTCAAGACTTCATTCGACTGCATGATGACCGCAGTTGCACTTTCTGAATAAAGAGAAAAGAATTGCTGATAGGCATCCTTTAAGCTTAATCCGATCTCATTTTGCTTTTGCGACTGCTTAAAAGTCGCCTCAGCAATATAACGAGGCTCGCGAAGGAATAAAAAAGTCATGCAAACTAGACCGCAAAGAATCGATAACGATTTAATTTTAGAGAGATTGCGAAAGAAAAGAAGCTTAATGTCCGAGAAAGTGATCAAAGTTAGATCATCATTGGAAAATGCGTTCACGGTACCTCTATCCCTACAGATTTTATTCCTTTCGTAATTAAATCAAGCGCAATAAAAGTCGGCAATAGGTCGTTAACAAAACGGTTCCATTCGGAAAGCGGCCTTGCGGCAACGTAGACGATGTCTCCTGGAATCAAAAGCATGCTATCATTAGGCAGACGGACGACATGCTCCCAATGCAGAGTATAAATTTTTGGGTGGAGAATATTGCCTCGAATGACTTGAATGTACGACCTGTCTCCCGATGGCAATATGCCTCCTGCTTCGCCGATTGCCTTGCGCAGAGTCATGAAACCATCGGGAACGTCGACGACCCGTTCCTTGCACACTTCGCCAAGCACCATCAATGTCGATGCGGAAGGGTCTGCGATATACACTTTGTCGCCGCCGCGCATGACGACGTTCTGTTTCATATCGCCCTCTTTGATCAACTTCTGCAGATCAACAGGTAGAAGAACATTGTCGCGAACGACATAACTTTTGAAAAGATTGGCATCCGTGGGAACTTTAGCGATAGATAAAGCTTCAAATAAACGCAAACGCCCATCAACAGGAATACTGGGGATTTGGACCAAACCGGCCAACTCCACTTTTCTTAAAATGCGATCTTTATAGGCAATGAAGATATTCACATCTTTGATTTGTTCACGATAAAGGTTTTGAATTTTTTCCTGTGCCTGTAGTAAAGTCAATCCTTCGACCTGAACAGGAGGAAGATCAGGAAGATAGATTTTACCTTCTGTGACATGGTATCCCACAAGCTGACCGATGCGCTGTACGGACTCGACAAGATCTCCTCGGCTCGGGTGATAGACGGCGATCTGCAAGACATCCCCATCGTTGATGACATCTTGGTATTCCTCTAAAAGATCGGGGGAAAGCTCTTCTAAATTTTTTCCCTCCATGGACAAAATGGAAAACTTTCCTTCTCTGATCCGATAAGAGTCCATTACAAAATCTTCGGCGCCAAGAACATCGCGCCCTCGATAAGGAGGATTTGTGCAAGAAGACAGTACGATTGTTGCGAACAAAATTATAAGAGGGATTTTTTGAAGAGGCCTCAAAAGCAAAGAGATGCTAAAATCAAATTTTGCGAGATTCATGTATTTCCATAGTGAGCTGATTTCACAAGATTTTTTGGTTCGCGGTTTCATTAATCTCTAAATAGTAGGCATTGATAATGCCAGCATTTAGAAATTAATTAAACCCCGAACAAAATGTACCCAAACAACTGGAAAAGTTGGGAAATGGCCAAAGTCCAGTTTAAGAAGAGTACTTAGAGACGTTCTCTGAATTTGAATAACATGCTCTTAGAAATCATATGAAACGCATCTTCATTTCAGGAATTTCTGGTTTTATCGGTTTTCATTTGGGATTAGCGATGAAACAACGAGGAGATGCTGTCTTTGGCTGCGATAACTTTAATGCCTATTACGATCCCATGCTTAAACGCCAGC
>JASHXO010000253.1 GCA_030043495.1 Candidatus Rhabdochlamydia sp. | reverse complement strand
TACAAGTGCATCCCAATACGGTTTAATCCGATCAGATAAATTGTCAATTGTTATAATGATCAGCCCAACAAGGCTTCCTATGGCAGCACCCCCAATACCAAGGCCTAGTGCACCAAGTCCCATACCAATTGGACCCCCTGGAGATCCAATCGCAGTGCCGACAAGAGCACCTATAATTGCACCCCCTATTGCATATTGAGAAAATGTTCGCGCAATATCCTGATTTTTAGCAGTTTGCGATCTTGCTGAAAATCCAGAAGAATAAGAGTCGTGTTGTTTTGCAATTAATACTTCTGCTATTGACATTTCTTAACCTCATTTAACAATCTTTAATTATAATTATAACAAATATTCGTATTTTAATTAATAATTATTTAAATTTATTTTAATAAATAAAAAAAACATCTTAATTACTTCTAGTCCAAGGACTAATGAGTTGGCCCCCAAATTGCAGCGCGCATTCGGTCTTGTTTTTTCATACCTTTTTAAGTTTAGAAATTTCTATTTCTTGTCCGTCATAGCCAACTAAGGCGCGAACCTCTTTTTCCTTGCCCATTTCCATTAATTTTTTCTTAGCTGCTTTTGGATTCTGGTAAAACCAGGATCCAAAATGCACAAAGAGGATGTTCTTCGTGTATTTTTTGAACAAGTCGATCAAGTTGGGGACGCCGTTATGTCCAAAAATTTCATGGGTCTTTTCGTCTCTTCTTATCATCCCGCCTTTTCGGATAAAGCTCGCCTCGGTGATGACCAAGTCCACATGATCAAAAAGTGGATGGAATTCTTTATTTATCCAGACCAAGTCTCCAGTGTAGAGAAAGGACTGTTTTCCCTTTTTAATCAAATAAGCTTGCGATTTGACTAATTTGCTATGATGGGTGGGGATCGGAATGATCGTGTAGCCTCCAACGGCGATCTGCTTGTCGAGGATTCGTACTGAGGATTTCACTAGCGGAAGCTCAGGGGCATAAATCTGCGCTTGTGTCGAAGGCTGTTCTTCTTTTTTTCTCCGTACAAAATAGGCATGGTCGGGGTGAAGATGAGTAATGAAGATCCATTTTGGACGATATTTTAAGAACGCTTTTTCTCCGAGATCGAGAAGCAATTGATTGTCGACTAAAATTCCACTGTGATTTTTGTGATAACGACTGGATTCTTCAATTTCTCCTCTTGTTCCCAATATCTTAATTTTCATGCTAGTGCTCTGTAAACTTAATTTTTGCAGTTTAGGCTAATGTGAAAGCTCCCGCGGTTAAGCGATCATAAAGCGCGCTGTATTAATTCAATACAGCTAGCTTTACGATCGTTTAACCCCGGGGCTTTGACGTAGCCGAAACCGCAAAAATTAAGTTTACAGAGCACTAGTCCTTCTTCCCGGGTTTGCCAATAATGAGCTTGCTTGGACGCACCAGATCGATGGTTTAAGCAGCCTTTGCGATATTCATGTCTATATCATGAACCAAGAATCGACTCATCCCTTCAATATCATCCCGCGATCGCGGCTCCGACATTAATTGTGCACAGCCGGCAAGACGCTTTATTTCCTGACGAACATCGGGTCCTGTCTGAGGGAATTAGAAGCTCTCAACTGTCTGCCATTGAAGAATGCGGCCATGCATCTATTCTGGAAAAGCCCGAAATCGTCACCGAATTGATCCGTTCTTTCATAGAGAACCGTTGATAATTTTTTTTGAACCGTTGTTATAAAAGAGAAAATTATGTAGAATCGCTTTCTCTCTAGTCGGAGCATAGCGCAGTTTGGCTAGCGCAACTGCTTTGGGAGCAGTGGGTCGGGGGTTCAAATCCCTCTGCTCCGATTAGCTTTTCTACTTATCATCTTGCTTAAATAAGGTTTCTCTGTCATAGACATTACTTTTATGCGGAGATAACCTATGAGCAACCGTTCCCCTATTTACGATCTGCTCCATCAAGAGATCAAAGCATGCGCTGGCCATTTGTTAGAAATGAGTCAAAAAAAAGAACTTTCGGTGGAAGAAGATTCTGAGCATATTCTTGAACGGCTGAACGAACTGCATCATTTCGCCTCCAAAGTCCGCTCCGATGAGCGCTACCACCCATTGAGCGAGTTAAAAAAATATCTAGAAAATACGATGATCCGTTTCCAAGATGAACAGAATCGACTTCTTTCTATGCGCCTTTCTGAAGCAGTTTCTTTGTTAGGAATTCCGACACAGACCGAGATTAAATTTAAACCAGAAATCGTCCGCTCGTTGATGGACTATTTCTTCCGTCACTTTCGTGAAAATTCCAAACCTGGACGCCCTCTTTTCCGCAAGCTCGTCGAGATCAAGAAAATTTAAATTGGGCGAGTAAGTAAGTTCGCTTAAATATTTATAATGATCTTCAAGTTCTTTTCGCGATCTTTACACATCAGCCTCTTCAGCCATGTGCTAATACGTCTTCGTTGTCTGCTGTGAAATCTCGTCGAAAAACTCTTTGAATTTCATTATAAATATTTCAGCTCACTTACTTAATTCTGTTCCATCAAAAGTCGAGATGCTGCCGCCAGCCGCGAGAAATCCCAATAGTTTTCGCTTGCCTTGTCCACTGATTGCTTGTGAAGGAACGAACAATTGATCAATACCGTCCCATTGTTCGGTAAGCTTTTCTTCGGGAATAATCCGAAATGCTCTTCGATTGCCGTTGAGTTCAAGAATGACTCTGTCTAGTTCCTCGATCAAAAAGACATCCAAAAATTTATCCTGGGGTAAATAGAGTCCTACTGTTGGAGTGGAGGAGAAATCTTTGCATTTCATAGCGCTACCCAGATACCCATGCCCATTTTGGCCATCGTTCCAACAAATCCCTGAAAAAGGGCAGGTCGACCCTTTTAAAGCGAGTTGGACATGCTCAAAGCGGCCTTTTGAAAAAAATTGAGCGATTTTTCCTGGAGAACGGATCGAGGTGACATCGATCAAGGCAAATGGTAGCACCGAATCGGGCAAAAAAGAAATAAGCCTATGCAAATATTCGCTCAGCATTTGAATGCAGTAGAGTTCGTAACCAGAATCTATCATTAAACACAGCTCACTGGACCAATCAAGAAAAGAAGATTCCCAATCTTCGCGTGGAAAATTTTTCTCAGAAGGAGGCTGTCCTTGATATAAGGCGATTCCAAATGTCTGTTTTTGGAATTCCGACCAAAGTTTAGCTATGAACTCCTCGATGGCCAGCGAAAAAGAGAAGAAAGCAGTCGAGTTTTCTGGTGTGAATTTAAATGAAGAGAGTCCTAAATCGAGTTCCCAAAGAAGATGCTTGCCTGATGCGGCGAGGTGCAATGCCTGCTCTTTTTCTTGTTTCCACTTGAGGTCATCATTCAAACCTGCGGGTAAACGGAGACAAACGACATTCGACCAGTCTTTGAGCGGAAATGAATGCTCTTGAATCATAGGAATAAAAGGACGGCCATCGCAATAATAGCCGTGATGATCAGCTGTAAAGAGAGGAAAGTTGCTCATTCCCCTCCTTCTTGTAAGTGATTGAAATATTGCATGTAATAAATGGTTAATCCTTGTTCGCGCCATAGCGCATCAAAATATGAAGTCCCATAATTTTCCCATTCATTCACAAAATAAGGCTCTGGAAAGCAGGGATTCCAAAGCGGGCTCATCAGCATCATCTTAGTGATTTGTGTTGTGTAGTCAAAATGATCGGTGACAATCATCATCTTGGCCCCAATTGCAGTAGCGCGTGCCATTTGCGTAATGAAAGGTTCCTGAAGCAATCGATTTTTAGCATGTTTTTCTTTAGGCCATGGGTCAGGAAAATTAATATAAACGGCAGCAAAACTGCGATCAGGAGCGTAGAATCGTGTAAACGTCAATGCTTCTCCACACACAATGAACAAGTTTGTGAGAGAAAAATTGTGCATTTTCGACCAAATTTTTCGTACGCGTTCGAATTGCCGTTCGACTGCGACCCAATTCCGTTCAGGATAAGCAAGCGCTTTTTCGATAATCCAGAGACCATTGCCTGAACAGTATTCAACTTCTATCGGCGCCGAGCGACCGAAGATTTCAGGATGTTCCCATCCTGGAAACAACCATTCATGGTGATGGTCATAATACTGAGGGACATACAGGATGCGGTCTCGGATTAAGGGACGTCGCTCTTCCCAGATTAAAGGAGATTTCAAGTTTTTGGGTTTCATCCGTCCTCCGGCGGAAACCCGGCCCTTAAGAGCCGGGTTTTTCAAAACAATGCCGGGCCGAGAACGAAGCTCGGCCTCCAACTTAATCCCAGACCTTAAGGCCTGGGTTCACGGGAGGTATTTTATTCCTTAGAAGGTTTCTGCGCCATGTGTTTTGAAGCTCAAAGTTTAGCATTCCTCGGGATCGTCCTTGATCTATTCTCCCTTCTCTTGCTAACCTAAAAATTAAATTTAGACTTTTGCAAAATTTTAAATTTTGCTCCTATATACTAAGTAACTTGAAAAATGGAGCTTGAGGCCCCAATGAAATACTTTCACAGTTTGATCATCACAGGATTTCTGATCCCTTTTCTTCCTCTCAGTGCGGAAACAGGACTTACGCAAACATCTGATGTGGCATTTGTCGACCCAAGGGAAGAAGCCTCTCTGACCTCTTTAGACGAAGAGCTTTCCCTCCTCGACGAAGAGTTTGAGGAATTTAAAGAGGAGCTCTATTCCTTAGAAAACGATTTGCAAAAACAAGAAAAATCATCACTTTCAGTTCCCGAAAAGCTAGTGAAAACAGAAAAATCTCAGGAAGAAATCATCGCGCTTGAAGAAGAAAATGATACTTTGTTTAACACGCTCGCACCAGAAATTGATGCCCGAGATCAAATTTCTGTAAATGCTGAGCTGCCCTCCATCGATAAAACAGAGCTTCAGCCTCAAACTGACGAAAGCGACCTTGCAATGAAGAAAAATGAAATCCAGAAAGAAACTGCCGTTGAGTTCGCTTTGACAATAGATGAATCAGAAGCAGTATCGAATTCAGAATTGTTGCCTGGCATTGAGATCACTGAAGCTGTAAAAGAATTGGCAATTGATGCTTCTAAGCATCCCTTAATTGAAAAAGCAAATATGGAGGAAGAAGCCGCCTCAGAACCAGTAAAATTGATGACCGCTGAGTTCTCGGGCAATCCTACTATCATAGAAAAGGCCGACATGACCAAAGAATCTAAGCCAACTCTCCTTCAAACAGCTCTTTCTGAAGAAAAACTGTCTAAGGACACACCTGCCCTTCTCAATGTTCAGGGAACTTCTGTGGTTGGGGAGCCTATGCCGTTAAACGATGACGCTATTGCTGTCGACTTAAAGCAAGCCTTTGCGGGATCGCCGATCATTTATTCCCTTTTATTTGGAATGTCAGTGATTGCATTCGGCATTTGGCTTTATACTATTCTCTCTATGTGCTCTTCAGCACATGTATCTCAGTCATTAATCAAAAATCTGCAGAACAAATTGAATAGCAATAACTTTGATGAAGCGCTTTCCCTTTGTGAGGAACGAGACAATCTTTTCTGTAAAATGATTGCGAGTGGAATCTATTCCCGTCGCCATGGCTTACCTGTGATGATTGAAGCGATGAAAGCCGAAGGGAAACGCGTTTCGATTGCTTTTTGGCAGAAGATCGGGCTGCTCAATGATATTGCCATTATCGCTCCAATGCTAGGTCTTCTTGGAACTGTGCTTGGAATGTTTTATGCTTTTTATGATGTCAATCGTTCCATCGAAAGCATTTCTACACTTTTTGATGGACTCGGAATCTCAGTCGGCACAACGGTCGCAGGATTGATTGTTGCCATCCTTGCTTTGATCTTGCACTCCACAGCAAAATATCGGCTAGTACGCGCTCTCGCTTTGGTCGAAAACGAAGCGCAGAGCGTCGCAACACTTATCGACGACAGAACCTCCATTTATAAAGGGTCATAAACATGAGTATCATTCCCGATGAAGAACTTAAAGGCTTTGGGAGTTTAAATTTAGCGCCCATGGTCGATTTCCTCTTTCTCGTCGTCGCGGTATTTGCCACATTGGCCGTCACTAAGGCTGCTCTTTACGATAGTGAGATCGATCTCGTCAAAGTCCTCCCTGCTTCTGAGCACTCCCCTTTTATCGGACAAAATGACTATTACATCATCAATTTAAGCGTCAATGAAGAGGGAGAATATAAATGGATCACCGAATTCAATGAATACCTCATTGATGGTGTGAAAGGCATTGAAAGCGAGCTTAAGAAACAACAAGAATTAGGACTTTTGCCTAAAGAAGCAGAAAAGACCAAAGTCCTTTTGCACATTGATAAAAATGCGAAGTGGGAGCCAATCTCTCAAATCATCTTCTCTGTCAGACAAGCGGGCTTTGAGATCCATCCGGTTTATGATTTTGAAGAGAATTCCGAAGCTGAGAATACAACTTTTTAAATAAGATGGTATTGCAATACCCTCCCCTCTTAAATAGATTTTGTCGTTTTATGCTGCTGGTGGGACGATCGAGAATTTAGGACGTCCTGAATAGATATCTTTGAAAGTCGATCTTTGCTTATTTTGCCAATCGATAAAGTATTTCGAATGGTAAACAGCATTGGTTTCCTCTTTGAATATATCGGTCCAAGATCGGATTAGCGATGAAAATGTCTGCAATTTTTTCTTGTCGTAGAATTCTTCATCTTCAACGCCAGGTTGAAGAGGGGTTGTTTTCTTGGCAGCGCCCATTTTCCAAGCAAGCACGTTAGTGGCCACTGTGGCGATTTTTCTTGGAAAATAGAGAATAACATCTGCTGTAAATTCAATGGGCATCGTCATGAAGACAGGGAGAGAGGCCCAAATCTTTTTGACGAAAGCAACAATTTTTCCAATGACAGGCAACTGGGTCAAACTCGGAAGTGCATCCCAAAAGACCTCTTTTCCTGAGGTGCGCAAATCGACATCGTAGCCGGCTAGCTGGATCACTTCGCGCATGAGCTGGGAGCAATTCTGGCGCATATATTGAAAGCGCAGCTGTTTACCATTTAAATCATTGATGAAGTTAATAATATTTTGAGCGCGTTGAGAAGAAAGTGGAACGGAAGTCACGAGTTTATTTACGGGACGGAATTCTTCGTAGTCGCACATGCTGATTTTAGCTTCTGCTGTCGCTAAGAATGTCGAGAAATAATCAGAGAGAACAAATTGAGCTTCTTCAGGGAGCAATTGGTAACCAAAAGAATAGACTTTACGGTCTGGAGTAATCAAACGCATACCGACATGCACAGGGTAATTGCGCTGGGCATTATCGAAAAGGGCTCCTGCAAGAACAACCCGCTTTTCAATGGTTGTAAATTGAACGATACAATCTTTTAAGATACCAGGGTCTTTTTCTTGATTGGTCTCATAGAATTTCAGAGCATGCTGATGCGTCCGGTTATATTCTTCTTGCGTCAGTTCATAAACAGGAAAAGCTCGATCATAATGGAATCGATCGATGGGAACGAGGCCATTTTCGTGAAAATAATTCCAAGATTGGACGATGTTGCCAGGATAGGCTCGCGATTTAATTTTCTCTGCTTTAGGATCGTAATGGATTTCCCTTGATATCGTTTCCCAACGAACATAACGCCCTTGCATTTTCAACATCGGATGCCCATCACGATCGAGCTTTAGATCATGCAAATCAGGATTTCGACAGCTTTCGCGATAACCAACAATGGCAAAAGCAAGGCCGCTTTTAATCAAAAATCGTGCGCAATCCGCATGGTTCTCGAGAACAGACATAGAAAGTCCTAGCCCTTTCCATTTTTGGGCAAGTCTGGCATCTCCTTCTTTTTCTTTGGAATGGTCGACGAGTTTCTTCTGCGCCGCTGTATACGCTGTTTGCAATTGAGCAAGACGCGGTTTCACCAAATCGTTGATCATGATTGAAATGCCTGAATAGTGAGTGGGAGAACGGCTGATTTTTTGACCATCGTTTAGAAGCGGAGTAATATTTTGGAGTTCTTTTTCTAAGATTGGGTACAGACCATGATTTGAGATTCTTTCAAATCGTACAAAGGAATTGTTAAATTTGCGGAGCCATTCTGAGACAGTCGCTACATCGACATGGGAACTAAGAGCTGCTGTGGATGTTTGAGGGGGCTGAGGTTGAGGGCATAGGCTATTTACCACAGGACAATGGAAATTAGCAGGGATAGAGATAGTGTAGTTAAGCGACATATTTACTCATTTAATGATTTAAATTCATTCAAACTATTTAATAGTATAAACCAAATGAACATTTAATTCGATGCTAAATAATAATTGAAGAGATGTCTTGATTAAGAAAAAATTGATTGTCTAAAAAAAGAAAATAAAAAAAATTTAATAATAAGCTTTTCTAATTTCGTTTTTCAAAAATAGTGGTAGACTGCTGCTGCTGCCATTTATAAATGTTTTTTGTCATGTCAAGTTCCATTTTACTCGGGCTAAAAAGATCAAAAACGTTAGAAAAAAAGGCTTTGATCCTGTTCGAAGCCCTCGCACGAATCCTATTTTGTGAAATGTTCTCTTCCTCATCTTCAAAAGAAATATTTGTCCTCCAAGCGCCTAGCAAGGTAAACAGCGGGGCAAAAACAAGCGAATAAAAGAAGGCTCCGACATTGCGCAGGGCCTTAGTGATAAATTTTGGGGTAATGCTGTCAGCAAATAAGGCAACCTTGTCCAGTGGCGTGCGAATCGATTTGGGGATAAAAAATTCATATCCTAATCTCGCCATGTGGCTTTTAGTACATAAGTCCAAAATGCCTGCTTCGCTTAAAACTTCAGCAGTAACCCCGCAGCAATTGGCAGTGATAAAGTGGAATGGGCGCTCTTCCTTACTGCGCCTGCGAATGATTTCCATTAATTTGACGACTTGCACATCAGTGACATTGAGTGTTGTGATACAGTGATCTTGCTTTAAAAACTCCCAATCGTCTGGAGAATACCATCTTCCTTTTAACGTAGAAAGCGGCGAAAAAATATTAAAATCACGCCAAATTGCCCCCCAACCAAAACTATAGACAGAGCCTTGCTCCATTCTCATTTCGGGATGCCGCACAGAAAACCCTTCACCCGGAATCACTCTGAAGAAAGAGTGTCGCGTTCCTTCTAAAGCACGATCGATCAAATGCCAATCCTTTTTGTGCGCATGCGTGGTGACGATTTGAATTTGACAATTTGCAGGAGCGCGGTCCAATTTCCTCAGCTGCTGAGGATAAACGAAGCTATCATCGTTTATTTGAGTCAAACCATTTTCAAGGTACACCCAACGCTTTCTCACACCATTTTCTTTTGAATAAAACCGGGACTCGCTGTTCACACGGATTTTCTTGCGAATTTCGGACCAGGAGGTTGGACGGCCATTGAGCAGGAGATGCGGTTCTTGGGTAGCGGTGATCTGTCCGTTTCGACGTACGAGACAATTCTGCATTGCGATCGTATGCTTGTAATAGGGATGTGTAATGTTCCTGTGAAGATGGGTTTGGAAGATGAAATCAACAAGATCTGGTCGGCTCCAAAAAGCCTCCTCAGAAAATCCAGCCTTTGTCCAGCGTGCAAGGATTGCTTTGTTGTCAGTGCGGCACTTGTCAGCGAGCGTTTGTACACTTTGAGAAGCGTCGAAGGCATTGAGACGCTTTCGTACGGCAAGCGTATAGTGCTCTAGCCGTGAAATGTCCGAACTGGGCGTTTCCCAAGAAAACCAACCTTGGTGCCTGCTAATATGCCGCTCTGCAAGCGATAGAGCTGTTTTGACTTTTTCCGTATCTACGGGCCCTTCTTCTTCAAAAAAACCGTTAAAAAAGCCCCTAAAATAATCACTGACTCTTTTGTCTTGTGAAGAAGCAAAACCAGGAATAAAGAAACGTTTTAGACCATTTGTCCAACCTTGCGCAATCAAGCCATTTTTATCCGCATCGACTTGACCTGGAAGTTCGGTGGGCGTTAATGAAATGATAGAGGGCGTAGAAACGATGCAAGGTTGATCGGAACGGACGGGTTCAAAAGGAAAATTAAAATTGGCAGGGCAAGTAATAGTAAAATCTAAATTAACTGATCGTGTCATGCTCAATATAAGATATTGTATGTTGCAAGTTTGCCCAATCGATTATATTTGCGCAATCGATTCATAAGAAACTCCAGGCGATTATGAGTTCAATGGGATCGTTGAGTCACCTGCCTTTGCTGCAGAGACGATGCGTGTTTTACAAAAAGACATAGATCTTTCTAATAAAATTCCTCCCGACAAGGCGAGAAACCCATCTATCGGCTAACTTTTCAGCTTACTTGGGTCTATTGAGAAGGCACAATTGAGAGTTTCGGACGCCCTGAGTAAGGCTCGATAAAAGTAGATTTTTGCCGTTTTTGCCAATCGATGAAATTCTTAGAATGGTATACCCTCGTTGGCTCTTCTTTGAATAAGTCGCTCCAAGAACGAATGACGCTCGAAAAATTCTGCAGTTTTTTCCTATCGTCAAACCGTTCATCTTCTACACCTGGGGAAAGCGGCCTTGTCATTTTCCAAGCACCCAATTTCCATATGAGAAGATTGCATAAAAATGTCACTCCTTTTTTCGGAAGGAAAAAGACATGAGATTTTAACAAATCAACAAAATCTCCGATCGATTTGGGGATTGTCGCCCAAATCCTATCTCTCACCTGTTCTACTTTGGCAATTAAAGGGCCAATAATGGGAAACTGATTGAAGTTAGGAAGCAAATCACTAAAGCACTCCGCTACAGTGGTGCGGATATCGACCTCGTAACCTGCTTTTTCAAGAACATCTAGTGCCAAATTAGAACAGTTTTGGCGTATATATTGAAATCGAAGATGTTTTTGATTCATATCGCTAAGATAATTCAATATGTTCCGACAACGCAGTGAAGTTAAAGGAATGGAAGTGACGATCCTACCCTCGTGCTTACGAAATTCTTCGTAGTCGAGCATGCTGATTTTTGCTTCTCCCGTTTTCAAATAATTCGAGAGAAGATTAGTTAAAATTGAACTCTGTTCTTCATGAGACATTTGGAATCCGAAGGAATAAACCTCTCCATTTGCTGTGATAAGACGGATTCCGACGTGCACGGGGATATTTCGGTGTAAATTCTCTAATAAAGGATGGTGGGAAATTCCTTGCCGACGCGGATTTGTATAGAATTGGACTACACAATCTTTAAGAATACCCAGATCTATTTCAGGATTAGTTTCGTAAAACTTTTTAGCATGCCTTAAAACACTTTCATATTCAGTTTGCGGAAGTTGATAGATCGGATAAACTCGGTCATAGGTGAATCGATCTTTGGAAACAAGACCATTCGGATGAAAGTAATTCCATATGACAGCAGTATTTCCACGGGATTTAATAGTATTGGAATCAGGGTCATATTCAAGTTCTTTTGCAATGGCTTCCCAACGTCTAAATATTCCTTGCATTTTTAACATTGGATGGCCATCGCGATCGAGTTTTAGATCATGCAAATCAGGATTTCGGCAGCTTTCGCGATAACCGACAATGGCAAAAGCAAGGCCGCTTTCAATCAAAAATCGTGCACAATCCGCATGGTTCTCGAGAACAGACATAGAAAGTCCTAGCTCTTCCCATTTTTGGGCAAGCCTGACATCTTTTTCTTTTTCTTTGGGACGTTCAACGAGTTTCTTCTGCGCCGCTGTATACGCTGTTTGCAACTGGATCAGCCGGGGTTTCACCAGATCGTTGATCATGATTGAAATGCCTGAGTAGTGAGTGGGAGAACGGCTGATTTTTTGACCATCGCTGAGAAGCGGAGTAATATTTTGAATTTCTTTTTCTAAGATGGAATACAAGCCATGGCTTGCAATGCGTTCAAATCGTGAAAAAGAGTTGTTAAATTTGCGGAGCCATTCCGAAACGGTCGCCGCATCGACATGGGTATTAAGGGCTATTGTGGATGTTTGAGGGAGCTGAGGTTGAGGGCATAGGCTATTTACCACAGGACAATGGAAATTAGCAGGGATAGAGATAGTATAATTAAGCGACATATTTATGCATTTAAGATTTGAACTTATTAAGAGTATGTTTACAAATTACCATAGTTCGCTTCTTGCCCTATTTTATTTAAGTATGTGCTTCAAAGCAGTATTAAAACCTGCAAAAAAAGTCGCAAAAAGCGAACTATGGTAATTTGTGAGCATGCTCTAAGAGCTATGACTAACAGTATAGAGTAAATGAACATTTAATTCGATGCAAATCATTAATTGGTTTTGGAGTGTAAAAATAAAAAGTTTATCCCGTTTTCAAGAACTTGCGACGACAAATGTTTTATAATTAAATTTTAAATAACAGCAAAAAAATCGATTTGATTTAAAAAATCCAATGCTCTATAAATTCATTTAGATTTTTTAAATTGAATTGAGATGATAAAATATTAATAATTTCAACTTAGAGACGTTCTCTGAATTTGAATAATTTGATTTTTGATGCCTTTTTTTGCCGCTTTAAAAATTATCCTGCAGGACATAGTTAAATTAACTAGGCCAAGGGATGATTTTTAAAGCGGCAAAAAAAGACATCAAAAATCAAATTATTCAAATTCAGAGAAC
>JASHXO010000252.1 GCA_030043495.1 Candidatus Rhabdochlamydia sp. | reverse complement strand
GAAAGCGCGATTGAAACGATCGGACTTCCACTGAGAACAGAATTCATGGTCCACAAAGACCGGAAAAAAATTCTTGGAGAGTTGCAGCTTCCTACTGACAGGAAAATTGTTTTGATTATGATGGGCGCTGCAGGAGGTGATACCGCCTATGCTTATGCAAAGAAAGTCGGTGATCTTGATCTTAATGCCCATCTCGTCGTCATTGCAGGACGCAACAATAAACTCAAGAAACAGCTCGAACGATTGGAGCTGCACTCTTCGAATACAATGACAGTTTTTGGTTATACTGAACGAATTGCTGATATCATGGCTGTTTCCAATGTGATCATCACTAAACCAGGACCCGGGACGATCAATGAGGCGATCGCGATGAAGCTTCCCATTCTAATTGACAACACGGACATTACTTTATTTTGGGAGCGCGCTAACGTCGATTTTGTCTTAAAATATGGCGTCGGACAAAAAATCAAGAAACTAAGACAGGTCGAAGATTTGCTCGTCACTTATCTCAATGATGAACAAACGATCCAGAACGTTGAAAAATGTTTTATCGACATTCCTCCTAATCAATTCCATTTGCGCATTAGAGGAATCATTCAAGAATTGATCTCAGCAAGGCCTGAATGGTTGCCGGTTGCGAATGTGATTGAACTGGATGAGGGCGAAGAATTTGAATTATGATCTTCCCTCTAGTGCTCTGTAAAAACTTTGTTGGCAGAGCACTAGTCTCGAGGAATTGCTTTAAAACCGCATCCTTTAATGATTCGAGGATAGCCAAAATATTCGATGACAGGCCATTTTCGGCAGACAGCAGGCCGTAAATGATAATGACCGCATGTTCCATTCTTCCTTAAATAGCGGCATCCCATCACGTAAACGCGTTTTTCATCACTTTCATAGACTTCCGGGTGACGCCGGTAAAATCCCAGCACCTGCGTATTCCAAAAGTAAAAAAGTTTTCTCAAAGCTCCCTTGGCTTCGGGAATAAGAATGTAATGGCAGCAATTGCCCCGTTTCAAACATTTGCCTTCTTTCTTGAAAGGAGGCCGGATCAACATCCGGGCAATTTTTTGGGCCCCTAGATCGAGTAGAATGAAAGGCAACAGGACAATGCGGACAGGCCACCGGATCCATCCGGGCAACCATTGCCGAGGAATACCTCTAGGCGGCTCAGGAGGAGGTTCTTCCGCTTCTTCAGCAAGGGCGAGAATCTCATCGAGCCCTTCGGCCTCAACCTCGGGTTCGGAATAAATTTTTAGCATTTGAAATCCAGATTTGACGCTGCTGTTAAATTTATATATTAAACTTACTTTTGGAAAGGTTTAGTGTGTCTACGAAAAATTGTTACTTACTTTTTGATGTTTTCGTAGACACACTCTTAGAGTATTTGTAACTTTAATTGCTCTGAACTATTATAATCACTAGGCAAATTCTTCGAAAAATTTTCTTTAGGTAAAGATTAGGCTCACTCATATGAAAAAAATCTTATTTTGGCTCAATCTACTCATTTTTCCTTTGACGTCGACCCTTCGAGCGGAAGCAATGGAAGAAGAACATTCAGTGGTGATCTTAGGGAGCGGCGTTGCAGCACTCACATCTGCAGTCTATCTTGCTCGAGCAGGGTTGCATCCCGTTGTGATCACAGGACCTTTTGTTGGAGGGACAATCACACAATCGCACAATGTGCAGAATTGGCCTGGAGAGATATCCATTTCGGGAATTGAATTAGGTGACCGGGTCAAAAAACAAGCTGAACAAAACGGTGCAATTTTACTTTCTGAGACTGTCATTGCGGCTGATTTGTCCAAACGTCCTTTTCTCATCACCACGAAACCGATTTTTGGTTCGGACGAACAGTTAAAGCAATATGAAGCTCAATCGGTCATCATCGCACTGGGCGCCACTCCCAATCTATTAAACGTTCCCGGAGAAATGGGAAAAGATGGTTATTGGTCACGCGGAGTATATAGTTGTGCTGTTTGCGACGGTTCGCTTTACAAAAATAAAATTGTCGCTGTCGTCGGCGGCGGCGATAGCGCTTTGATTGAGGCACAATATCTTTCCAATCTTGCAGAAAAAGTTCATATTTTCGTCCGCCGCGATGAGTTTCGCACAGTAGAAAAAGAGCGCATGAACGAGATTCTATCGCGGTCAAACATTCAGGTTCATTATAAAACCGTTATCAAGGAAATAAAAGGAGATGGACAAAAAGTGACCCATCTCATTGTCTACGATAATTCGACCGGCACTGTATCCGAAGTTCCTACCGATGCGCTTTTTCTCGCTATTGGCTCACGTCCAAACACAAATTTATTCTGCAACCAACTCGAACTTGACTCGGAAGGCTACATCGTCCTTAAGAAACATCAACAGACATCCATTGATGGAGTGTATGCTATCGGAGATGTCTGTGATCCCGAGTTCAAACAGGCAATCTCTGCTGCAGGAGATGCTGCAAAGGCTGCATTGCAAGCGCAAAAGTATGTCGCTTCTGTTGTTCCATCTTCATCCAAAGTCGAGGTGGTGAACGCCGTAGAAAAAAAACCTGAAGTTAAAAAAGTT
>JASHXO010000251.1 GCA_030043495.1 Candidatus Rhabdochlamydia sp. | reverse complement strand
AAGCGACAAAACTGCTTAAGAAATCGATTTTGATCAGCGACACAACCTTTGAAGCCGTTAAAGATGAATTTAAAGCTGTCTCCTTAGGCCCGATGATCCTTCCCGGAAAAAAAGAAGCGATCACCATTTATTCGATTGAACCTGATGAGCAACCAAAAAAGTTGTCCGGAGCATGATTTTACCAAACCTTCGAGGGTAAGTAAGTTCGCTTAAATATTTATAATGAAATTCAAGGAGCTTTTCGATGAGATTTCACAGTGGACAACGAAGACAATGTGTTAACACATGGCTGAGGAAGCTGATGTGAAAGATCGCGAAAAGAACTTGAAGATCATTATAAATATTTAAGCGAACTTACTTATAACAATTGATATGAAACATCGAACCAAACTCTACCTTTACATGTCTGGAACAGCAATAGTGAGTTCGCTGTTTGGGTTTGGTATCATCCTGCACGAATTACATAAGCATCTTTTTTCTGATCAGCAAACAAAAGCAATGGCTGTCGCAGCAACAACGGCTGCCCTTATTGATCATGCAGAATATTTAAAACAAATCAACACGCGCGCAGACGAGCATACGGCTGCGTTTCAAGAAATTAAAAAAAAGTTAATCGCTTCCCGAAATGCAAATCGCCGCAATGATATCTTCATTTGTTTTCTTTATATCATCAAACCCAATCCTGATAATCCCAAGCAGTTTATCTATGTCGCCGATGCTGAGGAAGATCCCGATTGGGTCAGCCATGCAGGAGATATCGTTGCCACCATTGCTGTCTCACATCTTAATCAACATCTTAAAGAAGTTTACTCGCCAAAGATATTTCTCTCCGATTGGGGCGAATGGACCACAGGGTATGCTCCGATTTACGACAAAAATGGCAATTACGTCGCCACTGTTGGGGCCGATATATCTATCCATCGATTCGAAGAGTTTTTTGATATTTTTATCGAGTACTTCATTATCGCAATTGCAATATCATTGCTATTTGCTTTTGTCGGAGGACATTGGCTGGCAACTCAGATGAGTTCTTCTTTGAACGTGTTGCTTTCCAGCGTCAAAGAAATCGGCAGCGGGAATCTGAATTTTACAGTTTCTCTGAAAACGCGAGACGAGTTTGAAGAACTTTCCAATGAAATTAACAACATGATCGCCGGGCTGCGAGAAAGAGAACGTTTGAAATTGAATTTTGCCCGCTATGTGTCCCAGCAGGTCGTGGAAAAAGTTTTGAAAGAAGAAGAGATCGCAAAACTAGCCGGAGAGCGCCGTAAAATTACTGTACTTTTCTCAGATATTCGACAGTTTACCTCGATTGCGGAAACCCTCCCGCCGGAACAGGTTGTTTCTCTTCTCGATGAATATTTTGGGGTAATGCTTGACGTGATTTTCCATCATCACGGGATCCTCGATAAATTTTTAGGGGATGGCATGATGGTGGAATTTGGGGCGCCCTTAGACGATCCTATTCAAGAGCAGCATGCGGTGATGGCAGCAATTGACATGCAAAAAGAACTAAAAAAACTTGTCAAAAAATGGAAAATGGAAGGAAAACCGCAGATTGAAATTGGAATTGGCGTGCATACAGGACTTGCCGTTGTCGGGAATATCGGCTCTGAAAAGAGATTTGACTACACTGCAATTGGAGACACCGTCATCATTGCTGCGCGCCTCGAACAGACAACAAAATTGCTTAAAACACCAATCTTGATCAGTGAAACTACCTATGCAGCTGTTAAAGATTTGGTCAAAGCTACTTCAATGGGACCAATGCTGTTTCCCGACAGAAAGGAATCGATCACTATCTACTCTATCGAAGTTGAAGAATCCACTTAGATGCAGGCTCAGTTTTTCAATTCGTGTCCTCGTTGAATACGGGTAAAATTTCTCTCTTTTGGGATGAAGACAAAGAATGTCCGTAGACCCCAGTTTCCATTGCATCATCTAGGAAATAGGCAAACGGCTTTTTTAAAACCCTGGCAATTTTCTCTAAAGTTTCAAGTGTGGGCAAAGCCATGCCGGTTTCATATTTTGAAATGCTCTTTTGCATCGAACCGATTGCAGAAGCAAGCTGAGTTTGCGTCATATCGTGTTCGATTCGAGCAAGCTTGATTTTCTTTCCTAATTTTTTTGCATCCATGTTTAATTTTTTGTTTGCAAATACACCATTTAAGGTATATCATATGTTGAAATTCAATCCATTTACTCCTAACAGGAGTTTTTCATCGCTCTACAACAAGAACAATGAGGCGATTATAGCATAATACCCATCTTAAAAAACTTAGAGCGTGCTTACAAATTACCATAGTTCGCTTTTTGCGACTTTTTTCGCATCTTCTAACGCCGCTTCTTGCCCTACTTCACTTAAGTATGTGCTTCGAAGCGGCATTAAAACCTGCAAAAAAATTCATCAAAAATCAAGCTATGACAATTTGTAAACACAATCTTACAACTCCCGAGTAGAGGATCATTTTTTATCTAAAATATAATCAAACATTAGGAAAATTTCCTTATTTTTTACGCTGAAATCAATTTTTTCATGAAATTCATTATTTACACAAGTCATTCTTCTATAAGTCTGTGCAGACTAGGGATTATTAATGAGAAAGTGCAAATTTACCAAAAGTGTCATGAATTCATCAGTGAAGAGTTCCACCGGCAAGCTCTAAAAAGATGGGAAGAGTTAAAAGCTATTCGAGCAATTACAATTCAACCCATGAAAAGAGTACATGTCCATTTGAAATATAATTATCATTCAAACGGATCTCATTGACATTAGACGCTACTGGTGGGGCACAAGAAAAGAGAAGACGAGGACGACGGGAAGACATCTGTACCATCTTCTCCGCTCTCTGATCCACCTCCTCTCCTCGGTTGGATTGCTGAGCTTGTTAA
>JASHXO010000250.1 GCA_030043495.1 Candidatus Rhabdochlamydia sp. | reverse complement strand
AGATTTTGATCAGAAATGGAATTCGTGGTTTCTAAGGAAGGAACAAGGCTGTTCAATGCATTTTGGATCTGATCAGGAGAGACATATTGCGGCTTATAGATGAAAACCTGTGCTGCTTTACCAATTGCAGGAGCTGGAATATCCAACGATTTCAAAATCGCATTGATCCTTTCAATCGACTGAGGATCACCGGTAACAACTAATGAATTGGTACTGGAGACCCATTTTATCGAATCCAGAGTTTGTAAGAAAGAAGGGTCGGCCAGTCCAGAATCTTTCAAATTTTTGCCAATATCTGAGAGTTCAGTATTGAGTTCTTCACCAGGGCGGTATTGGGGATTATAGATCAAAAATGTGGATTTTGCTTGGGCCTGTGCTCCAGAACGGGCTTGATAGGGGCTGACATCAAAGGTCGGAACAATTTCTTGCAATTTCTTCAGTGCTGGATCTGTTCCTGTAAATACAAGCGAATTGGTCTCTTTGATCCATCGCATGCTATTGATCGCATTGATTAAATCTTCATCAGGTCTTGGAGATGCCTCAAGGCGCTCGACCATGAGTTTCAGTGATTCTTCAATTTGCGATTGCTGCGCGCGTTGGATCTTGTAAATGTAAAAAGAAGTCTTCCCTGTTGAAGGAGTATCGAGGGAAGACAAGATTTCTTTAAGGGTTGCCGTTGTATCAGGGTCAGCAATGAACATCAAAGAATTGGTGTCTAGAATGGGTTGTACGCCGTCAATTGCAACTTGAAGGGGTGTTTGAGGACCGCCGATGTTTTTCAACTGTTGATTGACTTGTGCCAGTTCGCGCATCAATTCCCCGACAGAACGATTGATCGTTTTGTATAAAAAGATGTTTTTACCAGTCATTGATTGTCTGCTGATAATGACCGGTTTGGCGGGAATGTCCAAGTCTTCCAAAACGGTCATCGCGCGTTCAATTAAATACGGAGTTGAAACGACAAAAATGGAATTCGTATCATTTTGAGGGACAAGAAGGAGTGGATTGCCCTCAGTGAACGGAGTGAGGATCTGCTGAGTCATTGCAATCAGGTCTTGCGGAGGAATATTTTTGACCACATAGGTTTCAACATCAAGCGGCGTATGCGGAGCATCGAGACTTGTCAGTAAAGAAGCGATCTGTTCGACGTTGGTCGTTACATCTGTGACAATCAGTTGTCTTGTCTCTAGGGAAACTTCGATTAGGGCGCTATCAGAGCACATCGGACGGATGATGCCTGCAATTGTGTTCACGTTGGCATTTTTAAGGCGAAAGACTCTTGTGATCAATGCGGCATTGCCTGCTTGTGAATTAGGAAGGTCGCTAGAGACAATCGGCGGAATTTGATTCACTCTTTTATTTTTAGTGATCAAGACATTACCATCCTGTTCAAGCAGGATCAAATCGTGCATGCGGAGGACTTGTGAGAGCGCAGACATCACATTTTTTGCTGAGACCGCCTCTTCTGAGACCACGGTCACAGCGAATTGAAGATCTCCTTCGTCGAAGACAAAGTTCAAATTGGTAATTTTGCTGGCAAAACGAATGAATTCGATGATCGAAACATTATTAAAATTGACTGTGTAGGTGTCTTTATCTACATCGATGTTTGAGTGAACATTAGCTGCGATCAGTTTCTCTTCAATATCTGCGGTATAGGCAATCGGAGAATAGATCAAAGGAAAAAAGGAGGCACACAGGGCGAGTTCATACCAGTAGCGCTTCCGAAATTCTTTCATAGCTTAAAAGACCCCAGTATTATTATCCTTGAAGCTCAAAATTACAGAAGAATTCATCAATATGATCGTTGACCCTTTGAGAGTCTTCCCTTACGTTTTAAAAAATTGTTTTTTCAGAGCTTCAACGTGAAAATTAAAATGACTTGTAACGAATCCTAAAATACTTTTTGGATTATTGTAAACGGAGTTTCATGAGATGACACAAGATTTTTTACACTGCAAGATGGAGTACAAGAAAGATGAGCAAGGAAAAGAGGTTTTGCTCAAAGACGGAAAGTTTCAAGTAATGATGGAATGGGAAAAACCTTATATGTATGCCTGCATTGATGCATTGAAACCTTTTGGCGATGTCCTTGAGATCGGATTTGGACTTGGCTATTCATCAGAACGCATTCAAAGCTATCGTCCAAAAAGCCATACCATCATCGAATATCATCCTATGGTTGTTACACGCGCATGCGAATGGGCCAAGCGCTATCCCAATGTCACCATTGTCGAAGACACCTGGCAGCATGCTTTGCCCAATTTAGGAATGTTCGATTGCATCTTTTTCGACGATTATCCTTTGCAAAGCGAACAAGAAATACAAAAGATGCAAGAAGAGAGCTTTCATTCCGAGCTTTTGCTTAAAAAAGGGGAGCAGCTTCTTAAAGAAGTAGAAAAGACCCTACCTTTTCTTAAAGAGATCAAATATTCCGATGCCGATCTCAATGGCTTGATGCAAGAAATCCCCCTCGACCAAAAGCATCAAATCCAACAATTTGTCCGGTTTTTGAAAGAACTTTACGATCGTGAACAAATTTCGGAAGCGCAGATTCAAAATCTTCTAAACGATCTTGTCCAAACGAAAAAAATATCGAAAGAAGAAATCGATATCCTTATGAGGAAATCGGGAAAAAAGCCTTTAGTTGTAAGCCCTGATGAGCGCCTGTTCACTTTTCTAAATCAGTGCCTGGCGTCACACATGCGCAAAGATTCGCGATTTTCTTGCTTTTTAAGCAGCCCAATATCTAAATATCAAGATGAAAAATTTGTAAATGAGATTATCGCGAATCCTGACCTCGATTACCATGAAGAAGAGATTATGATCGAAGTCCCAGAAGACTGCGCTTATTTTAGCGGAAACCAAGCTCTGGTCATCACAATCACCAAAAGAGTTTAGAGGCAAATCACTTATGATTAACCCAATTTGCTCCTTACCCTCCCTTAGAGCATGTTTACAAATTGAGTTTTTCTGTTTGTGCTTCAGAGAATGGACAAAATCTAAAGGTTAATTTTTGAAAAATAGGGTATTCTCTGTAATATTCCACCGGATTTTTCGCCTAATATTGGATCTCCTTTTCTTTCTCCATCCGACTCATTCCGATACCATGATCCTAATAAAGAAGTTAAGAACGGCCTTTCTTTAGCATTAGCTTCATTAGACTTCCAATCCTTTTTATAAGGCTTGTTTTCATATGCCTCATCAAGCGCTCCTAGGTATGCATTTAAATACTCCCGTGCCTCAACTATGAGAATAGACGAACATTTTTCTTGCTCCTTCTGAAGTGCACAAGAAAACCCCTTCCATCTCTCTACAAGGGCATCTGTTACACGAGACAAGTCATAAGCTATTACGTTGTGGAAATAAGAGTCAAGTGCAATTCTCCTACTAGAGAATGTCTTCTTAAGAAAATGATACTCAAACTCTTTCTCGTATTTTTCCTTTTTTTCCTTGTCTAAAGATGTGGATTTAGCTTCGTTTAGGCCTTTCAATTTTTTTTCAACCTCTTGTTGTTGTTTCTTGCAATCCGCCAAGAGGCTGTTTAGAGAAAAAATATTATTATACTTTTTTTCGAACGCGGCTTCTGCGTTTTTCAGTTCTTCCGTTAGATCTTCTTTTGTTGTTGTGGTCTTTTGTTGTATCATTTCAATATTTTTTTTATCTTTGCGTATGTCAGCTTCTATCGCCTTGATCATCATTTTCTGTACTATTAAATTCGATAATAATTCCGCATGTTTTTCTGCTGTCACGTCCTTATTGGAATCGAATATTTGGTTCACTTCCGATTGCGTTAGTATCTTGCTGTTCGCTATTACATCGTAGAGTGGGGGCGTATTTTTCAGCTCTGGTGGGAGCTCGGAGGGTGCAGCCATCACAATCGGTGAATATTCAACTTTCTTGTTAGTAGGTGATACTATAGGAGA
>JASHXO010000249.1 GCA_030043495.1 Candidatus Rhabdochlamydia sp. | reverse complement strand
AACACATTTCTTCTGCACATAAAATTGTTGTCAGCAAAAGCATACAAAAGAGATGAAGCCATTTTTTCATTGCAACCCTCGTTTAAATATTAACAAACTCATCCTCTGCCAAATGTAAGCTTTCTGGTGTGCCGATGTCGCGATGATAATCAGTATTCCGAAAGATTTGAATCTGAGACATGTAGTTAGGAATGACTTCACGACTAAAATCGATGATCTCTCGATTTAACGATTGTAAAAATTTAATGATTGTTGGCTCGAGAATATAGACAGCTGCATTAGCATGGTTGCTTGGAGGACTGAAGACTTTTTCATAAAATTTGATAACAATATCATTTTCATCTAATTCAACAATTCCGCAATTTTGCGGCATATCGGTTTCAAAGGTCATCATTGTCATCTCAACACCAGGCTTCCGTAGTTCATGAGCTTGTATAAATGCTTGTACATCGAATCGCGTTAAATTATCTGCGTGTGCCATAAGAAATGATTCTTGTTCCAACCCATGTCGATTTTTTAAAATAGTCCCGGCGGTCCCAAGCAGAACTTCTTCATGGACGAGGGTGACTTTTTCTCGATAGGGATGAGACCCTACAAAGGAATTGACCATGTCTGGCAAATAATGGGTATTTACGAAAACGTGTTCTATCCCGTTTTGTATCAATATTTCCAGCCAATAAGCTAGCAGGGGCTTGCCAAGAATAGGTACAAGACATTTTGGCAAGTTGGCTGTGATCGGTCTTAAACGAGTTCCTAACCCGGCGGCCAGCAATAGAGCTTTCAAACGATAAGTTCCTTTTTTAATTCCGCCCGCTCCAAGGGTAAATTCCCCACACGACTTACTTGGCATGCGGCGGCAATCGATCCAAGGTATGCACTCTCCCAAATGCTGGCGCCTATTGCCAACGCCATTGCGGAGCAGATCAAAAGGCAATCGCCTGCTCCGGCCAAATCTTTCGGATGGGGGTTGAAAACAGGCAGCTCATCTGTGTGTGCTTCATTGATGCCATTTTGAGGGGAGTAGATAAGCAGGCCTTCGGAACCCAAGGTAATGAAGACATGCTGTGCTTTAGTATGATTTCTCAATAAGTCGGCAACAGCGATCAATCCCGAATGAGTATCTCGAATTGCTAATCTCGCTTCGCGTTCCGTAGGAGTAATTAATAACATATTTTTAAAACGTGCAATGTCCCCAATCTGAGAGGAGGATTGACTGTCTGCCACCATCGGGGTTTTGCGCTGGGCGCAGAATTCAATGACTTGGTTGACAAGTGGTTGAGGCAAACAGCCGTAACTAAAATCTGAAAAAACAACAAGATCTGCATTTTCAAGGGTCTTCATGACATCAGATAGCATTTTTACTTGCAATTCATGGCTAATGTCATGCTGGCGAAGTTCGGAAACACGCAGAAGAGTTTTCCCCTTGGTGCGAAATCGTTGTTTCAAAGTTGTAGGCCTGCTTTCATCCACAATTAAATTGGCGTTGACACCATACTCTTTTAGCCTACCGCGCGCAAAATGAGCTGTTTCATCATTACCAACAACTCCGAAATATTTGACTTCTGAACCTAAGCTTTTCGCATGGGCAGAAACAATGCCGGCTCCTCCGATAAAACGATCACGCTTAATGGGAGTCACAACGATAGTCGGATCTTCTTGTGACATCCCTAGAGGATCACAAAAAACATACTCATCGACGATTAAATCCCCCAAAACCACAATGTTTAAATTGGGAAAACGGTCTACAATTTTGGATAATTTTTTGATGTCAGTAGAGTGTCTTTGCAAATATACGGTAGGTTTATTAATCGATGGCAAAGCAACTTTTTGCAGCTCATTTTTTAAGTAATTTAAATTTGAAAACCAGATCTCACCTGAAGCAAAGATCAATTGGCCTCCATAACTTTCCACAACGGTTTTCTCTGCGTTCAATCCCGATTCATGCTCTTTGCCTTTAACAACAATCTCAGGCTTTAAACATGAGATCAACTCGGTCAGAGGCATGTTTAAAATGAAAGCAAAATCGACAAGTGTTATGGCTTTGATTGCTCCTAGGCGAAGCTCTTGCGGAACAAACACATCAGGATGCCCATCAGGATTAATCCCGATAACTAAATAGTCTGCGCATTCGGCGGCAAAATTCAATAATCGAATATGTCCCGGATGGACAACATTGAAATTGCCTGAAACGAAGGCAACTTTCTGGCCTTTTTTTAATTTGCTTCTAATTTTCTTTGCCAAGGACTTCGCTTCTTTATTCACTCAAATGCCTATATTTGAAAAAGGTCTATTTTGAAAAAGCACCGAAGCACTAATTCAGCAACACCCTCTCAAAGTCTTTGTTTTCCATTGCTTCTGTTAATTCTTCAGTTTTATAGAAATTAAAAACCTTAGGATAGTTCTTGACAAACGATCCTGCAAATCGACTACCGACATATGTATCATAACATTTCGCGAGCTCTTCATATTGAGTATGAAATTCCTTTGGGGCACCAATATCCTGCAAAGCACGTTTATTGGTACCAAAACATGACAGCATCTCCAGAGTTAATTGGCGGATATCGTCTGATGAATTGTCGATCAGTTCAACGCTTACAGGAAGATCACTCCAATTTTGGAGAAATGCTAAATTTTGTTTAAAAATTTCCTCCAGGGATAAAAGCCGTTGCGTTGCCTTCTCTCGAAATAGTTTGCAGATCATTAAGTCCTGGCTTGGCCATAAAGGCCAGCCAATATGCACCCAATTGCTCAATGCACAAGGAGTGCCATAGATAGCTGGAATTGTGGCAAATCCTGAATTAGTGCCCAAGAAAAACCGGCAACTTGCAGCAAGCAACAAATCAGCGAGGGAGGTCCGATGAGGACTATGAGCATAGTCAATCACATTGTGCATCGGCGGAATCTTCCTCATACTCGGATCTCCCATGCGCAATACCCATCCTCCAGCATTCACAATTTCTTGGATCGCTGGATAATAGTCCTCAATATTTGCATCGCGCATAGACGGATATATGGAGTTCCACTTCTGATGGAAACCTGTTTCCCGAACGTGTACACATACAAACCAGGCGTCCGCAGGCAGCCCAAGTTTCCTAAGAAAAGCATCAAGCCAATTTTTCTCATCCTGCGTAACCTGAAGCAATGGAGGAAGTCCACTTTGTTCCCACTTTTTCTGAATGCGGGAGGTGGCATGGGAATAACCTAAAATAGTCCCATCTGAAAATTCGTACTCCCAGAAATTATCGGTGATTGCTTCTTTTTCCAGATCAGAAAGCTGGTGCCACCGCGGTTCGTGATTGTCTTTGGCCCATTGATCATAATCATAGGGCAATTCATTGAAACTCACGACGGATATTCCTAGTGTGGAAAACTTGCGCAGCATATCGGATGCGCAGCCTACGTTTTCATGCGGGGGCGCCACAATGCGAAGATCATTTTGACTGGAAAGGCACTTCAACTTGAGATAATAGTCCAACGTTGCAATATGGCCAATGGCCACAAACCAATCCGGAGATAAAATGCGATATTTTGTGGGGGTGCTTGGTTTACGATAGGATTTTCGAATTTCTCCTGCAAGCCTCAAATAGTGGTTAGCTTCTTGATTTTGGCCAAGCAGAAAGCAGATAATCCCTGTTTGCCGATGAATTCCTAAGGATTTTTCCAAAATAAATTTATCTGGCTTCATCTTAATGAGATGAATTGCCACCTCCTTCGCCAAATCTAAACGTCCTGAGATCATAAAGTGATTCATAAGTTCATATTGAACTTCGGAGGTTGGCTTCGTGTTGGATAAAATGGCTGCAAACTGTTTTGCCGTTGTCGATTTGTCACCTGAAATGGCCCGTGCGAAAAAAAGTTTCAATGACAATTGGGAAAAACAGGAAGTTTTTCTCGTCTTTAAACGCTTGTCTTTTTTTGAATTTGAAAACAGTCGATAAGATCTGTCTCCAGCAAACAAAAAGATGATTAAAAGAGGCAGCCTAGTAAACCAACCCAATAGTTTTAAATGATTTTTTTTACTGAGTAAAAGTGCTAAGACTGCTAATTTCTTCGCGAAATTCTTTAATTTCTGTGAAAGCATTTCTATTTAATTCTTCCTGGAAGAAAAAAGTGAAAGATAAACAGTTTCCCGTCCAAATAAGGCTGGGAAATTAATCATTTTCTGCAATCGGTGGTTCTTTATAGCAAATTCCATATTTTCTTTAACTTCGATCAAACTGCGAATCGCAGATTGAAGATGGGAAGGGGCGCAATCTAAAAATTCTTGAAGAGCAATGAACACTTGATCGACGCAGTCGGGAACATTGCAATGATGAATGTGCGCTTCTTCATGAGCTTCAATCGCATGAAGCAATTGAATCGCTTTTTCCTCTAAAATCTTATTGAGATGGGGATCTCTCACACTGATAGACTCGCGATAATCTAAGAAGTTATGGGCCTTGCTCCAATATTGCGAAAGAAAATGCTGGTTGAACTGGCGAAAAGGTCCATGCAGAGCTTTAAACCAGCGCCAATCTTCTGCAAAGCTGGGACTGGAGCCAATGGCCTCAAATCGATCTCCTAATTCCTCAATCACTTTTGAAATAGTTAGGCCAATCCCAAAGTAAGCAGGATTGATCATGTTGTCTTGGACCCAGTCAATCGCATTTCTTGTTTTTGACTTAAGCGTATCGAGATGAGGACGAAATTCTTGCGCTAATACTTCAGTGCGGCGCTCAAATCCATCATTCAGAGGAGCTAAGTAGACAGCTAAAAAGCGGCGCAATAGATTGGGGACAAGCCCGATTGGAGAGATGGTTGTAAGTACTAACGCCCCTTGAGGGGCAACCATATTGCTCAGTTTTTGAAGCAAGGAAAGTTCATGCCGAGAATTACCAAGCCAATTCTCACAAAGAACGATATCGAATTTTTCTTCTGACGAATAATCTTCTAGCTTGGAGGCAACCACTTCGGGCAACGTATGAACGAGCTTAAACATTTCATAAACTGCGTGAATATGAGAGAGAGCGCTCGGATTTGGCTCCAACAATACCAATTTTGCAGGCAGTGTGTGCGCTAGGTATAAGCTATTTTGTCCTAATCCTGCAGCGACTTCTAAGACTTTCGCCGAACGGAAAGCGATAGGTGGCAGTCCAAGTTTTAAATAGAGTGATGATCGCCTTTCCATATGTGCTTGCATGTCCTTTAGATCATAGCAAACTGGAGCAATCTGATGTTTTCGATAAAATTCAAGATGCGTTTTCACTTGGTCGACAGTATTCATCTCATTTTTCGCTAGCTTCTAAGTAAGTTCATTTAAATATTTTTAGTTCAGGCAAGGGAAGTACGAATGTGCCGCTTTCTTCAATAAACCGTATATGCTTTTGCATGATCAGACCAGCATACTGCCAAGCTAAAATGATGACAATGTCCGGACGGTCAGAATAAAGTACAGAACTAGGCTTCACCTCAAGATGACATCCGGGGCTGAACATCCCTTGTTTTTTAGAGTTGTCATCGATCAGGTAGATCAATTTTTTCTCCAATTCAAATTGATAGATCAATGTTGTTACAGTCGTCGAGGCTCCATAACCCGCAATACGCTTTCCTTGATCGAGAACCTCAGTTAAAAAAACCTCTAAAGTTTTCTTTCTCTGTTCAATCTGCATTGCGTAATGCTGAAAGATTTCTGGCCGATGCAAACCACGTCGTTCTTCCTCATAGACCATCTGATCCACAATCGCTGATTTTTTACGAGTCCCACTTAATCGTTGAGCAAAACAGCGCATGGAGCCGCCTTTGGTCGATACTTTCTGTACATCGATCAATTCCAGTTGATGCTTGTGAAAAAATCTGACAAGCGGACCTATAGAGTGATAAGAGAGATGTTCATGATAGATTGTGTCGAAGACAAAATGGTCGACGATATCTAGCAAATAGGAGACTTCAAAAACAAAGACTCCATCGTTGTCTAGCAATGAGGCGATGCCATTTGTGATATCTGCCAGCTCATCGCTGTGTGCATAAACGTTATTCGCCACGATCAATTGAGCGGCGCCGTATTCTTTAAACACATGATTTGCCACTGTAGAGGAAAAAAACTCAGGCAAAGTTGGCGTACCAGCACTGTTTGCATGACGAGCAATCTCTCGAGCTGGATCCACCCCAAGCACTTTCATCCCAAGATCTTTAAAAAATCGCAATAACGTCCCGTCATTGCTGCCAATTTCTACAACTAAAGAATTTTGGAGAACCGCCAATTTATCAATGACCTCCTTTGCAAAGTTTTGAAAATGCTTGACCAATCCTGCTGAACTCGCAGTCGTAAAAAGATAACCCCTGAACAGCTCTTCGGGATTCACAACATCCAGATTCTGCGCATGTCCGCACTCAAAACACTGATACAAGTCCAAGGGAATGAGACTTTGAATTTTATCTTTCTCTTCAAAGGTAATGAAAGCATCTCCTATGGGAGAGGGTTTCATAGGCAGGACCAAAGTTAGACTTTTACAACCGCACAATCTGCAACGAGTTCTTTTTTTCACTAAGTCTGCTTTCATGGATAGTCTTAAGTAAGTTCGCTTACTTATAAGTTTTTGAGGCTTCGGGCTAAAGTTTCAGGCCATACCAAAGATAGACCACCGTCAACGAGAATATTTTGCCCGGTGAGAAAACTGGCTCGAGGGCTGCACAAGAACTCAACGGCATCCGCAGAATCTTCTGCTGTTCCCATTCTTTGCAAAGGAATAATGCCTTGATAAAGGTCTATTAACGGTCGATTTTGCAAATAAAAAGATTTAGATTCCTCTTTTAAAAAGGTAAAAGGGGTAATGCCATTGGAACGAATATTTTTCTTTCCTAAAAGAACTGCATAATACCGCATCAACTGATCCAAACCCGCTTTCATCACATGATAACTTGCAGGTTGGCTGTCGCCGACAAATTTTGAAAAGATGGAGCTCACCATCACAATCCCTTTGTCTCCATGATCCATAAAATGCGGCACCAAAAAATCGACAACATTGCGGGTCGCCGTCAACGTAGTATGGAACTCTCCTTCCCAATCATCGCTTTGGCCGCGATATCTTTGAAGGAATACACAATAGCTGATTTTTCCTTGTGCTTCAACAACGTTCTGCAATGACCGCAACAACATCTCCTTTTGTGAGATATCAGCAGTAAAGGACTTGACATTTCCCGATTCTAAATCGGACGGTGGGGAAGGGTTGCGTCCTAAAATGGAGACTTTGTCCCCACGTCCAGCAAATTTCCTTGCCACGACTCGACCAAGTCCTTTTGTTCCGCCGATCACAAGTGAATGACTCATCATGAATTCCCAAATTCAACTTTTACTGAGGACCATCGTAATCTCCGCGCTAACCCTTGTTTTTTCTCCTTGATTGACCACACCCCCGTGAAGAACATTTTCATTGAAAATGAGCATGTTTCCAGGTTCTGTAGGAATCAATTTAGCATTGATTGTTGAAAGATCTTCATCGAGGATGGGTTTTGCAGCGCCGTTATGCATTTCAAGATGATACTTCCATTGCTGGAAATGTGAGCCAGCCACAATGGCCAATCCACTTTTACCAGGTTCGCAATAGATCGGTATCCATACTTTTACAGTAACGGTTCCTTCCGGAAACATTCCATATCCATCGTTAAAGGAATCATGGAACCAACTGTCGCGGTGCAAAGAACCCACATCACTTGGTTGATTGGGTCGAACCAAACGCCAATAAATTTCCTGCTCGCCGAAATGTTGCTTGATATCATAAATGTCCGAGATTGAAAATGGGCCAAATTCTTCTTTAAGTTTTGCAATAAATGGCAAGGGTTTGATTTTGTCCACTGAACTTTGCGACAAAATGCGATTGGTCTTTGTCCATAGCCGTCTATGATTCATCCGATCGGAGATGCGATGATACCGATCTATCCCAAGAGCTTCGGCTTCCTTGGTCAACTCGGGATGGGCTTCATCGATGACTCTTAGCCATTGATCTCTAATGAGCTGCCGAAAAAGTTCAAGCTCGAAAGGCTCAAGCCTCATGTCTGCTGAGTATCCCACATCGCCAAAAACTTTTTTCTTAATTTTCTGCATCGTTTACTCCATTGCAATAAGACAGCGTCCTACAGCAGTTCCATCACGCATCGACTGTATAGCTTGATTAATCTCTTTCAAAGCAAAAACATGAGTCACAAATTCCTTCAATTTGATGCGCCCCTTTTGAAACAACAAATGATAACGAGGGATATCCAGATGAGGCTCAGTCTCTCCGCCGTGAGAACCCGTGATCTCTTTTCCAAAATGCAAAGGTAAAGAATAAAACGAAATGTCATTTCCCTTAGGAGGAACACCGACTAAAATGACTCGACCTTGGGATTTCGTCACCTGATATCCTAGACTAATAATTTTGGGATTCCCTGTATTATCGACAAAACAATCCACACCACGTCCTTCTGTAAATCGATGAATAAGTTCACCGGCCTCTTGTTCGCATGTGTTAATCAGATGCGTCGCTCCGATGCTTTGCGCAAGATGAAGGCGCGATGCAAATCGATCGACTGCAATGATCGGGTACGCAGAGACTAAAGCTGCCGCTTGAATGATATTTAATCCCACACCGCCTGCGCCAAAAACAACAATCGATTCTCCGATCTTCAGCTTGGCATTATTCAGGATCACCCCAAAGCCTGTCGTCACAGCACAACCAAATAAGGCAGCTACTTGCATATCCGATCCTTTTGGAATAGGCGTCAATCGATTTTCAGAAACGATTGCATATTCATTAAAAGTCGTAATACATCCAGCGTTTAATTTTTTCCCTCTCCAATTGTAGGCGGGTGGTTTCGCTTCAATACCTAGTCCTTTTCTCCAATGCATGACTACGGTATCGCCGGGTTTAACATGAGAAACACCAGGGCCGATCTCAACGACTTCCCCTGAAGCTTCGTGTCCAAGCAAGTGCGGAAGAAAGGGATCTTCTCCTTTCACCCCATCGATCTCTCCAAGCTGAGATCCGCAAATCCCACTAAAGTGCACCTTGACAAGCACATGCCCCACTTCCAAGGACTCAGGCATGTCAACTTCATCGACAACGAGTGGCAATCTCTGACTCACGAGGATAGCTGCTTGAGTTTTTCTAGGAATATTCATAGGGTTTATTCGAAATAAATGAAGGAATGGTCTCCGGTATATCCCGTTTGTTTGAACCACCAGTTCCATTCATCTGGGGTGCAAAACACCTCGCAGGTCACTTGCCAGAAAAGGAGATTTGCTTTTTCATTTTCATTGCGATAAGACTCAATGCAGATGTACTTGTTTTTTTTTCCTACACGCTCAATTTCTCTCAAGGCTTTGTCCAGATCATAGTTATACAGATTATGCAAAGTCGTGATTGAAATTACCAAGTCAAAGTAATCGTCCGGATAAGGCAATGAAACGGCATTCCCTACTTGCAGCTTGTCTTTAATCTCTTCTTTAGCATTTGCAACGGCATAAGTAGAGATATCAACCCCATGTAAATCCAATCCAGGAACGACTTTGGAAAAGTCGTAAAGTAAAAAACCCTTGCCGCAGCCCACATCGAGAATCTTATCTCCGCTTTTAAGATGATAATATTCGGCCAAAGCCCTAGCTACTTTCTCCCATCTCCCTTCTATATACTTATAACCTCCATAGCAAATGCGCCGATCTCCATCCCAATAGTCAAAGTCCCATTGCTTTGCTAATTCAGCCGCTTTTGCCTTCGGATAATCAGGATCATTCACCCGCGCTAAGTAGTCGCGTTTTGTGCTCTTATGCAAAACAGACATGAAGTCTACGTAGGCCATGCTTGCTTAACCCATTTTTAGCATGATAAAAGTGTGTCAAACTTCTCAAAAAAACTCATCAAAAAATTGAAAATCTC
>JASHXO010000248.1 GCA_030043495.1 Candidatus Rhabdochlamydia sp. | reverse complement strand
CAAACTGACATTGCCTCCGTTAAAACATGATGATGAGGTCGCCGTCCTTTGCCATTCCTTTGAAGAAATGGTGAAAGGCTTGCAGGAAAAAGAGAAAGTCAAAGGAGTGCTCAACAAAGTTGTCTCACGTGAAATTGCGCAAGAAATTTTAAAAGGGACGGTCCATTTAGGGGGAGAAGAGAAAATTGTCACCGTTCTATTCGCAGATATTCGCGACTTTACTAAATTGACTCAGAACATGAAACCAAAAGATGTCATTGATTTACTTAACACCTGTATGACGAAGGTTTCTCAAATAGTCGACAAAAATGGCGGAGTGATCGACAAGTATGTTGGCGATGAGGCGATGGCCCTATTCGGTGCGCCTATCCCTTGCAATGATGCTGCGTTGAAGGCGATACAAAGTGCAATTGAGATGGTCGATTCCTTGCTGCAATGGAACAGAGAGCGGGCTTCTCAAGGCCAGCCTGCAATTGATATTGGAGTGGGAATACATACAGGGACAATGTTGGCAGGAAACATGGGTGCGGAAAATCGGCTAAATTACACCGTGATCGGTTCCAATGTAAATTTAGCCGCGCGCATTTGCAATGCAGCAAAAAGGATGGAAATATTGATCTCAAAAGATACACTGAATGAGCCCTTTGTTAAAGATGCGATTCTATATGAAGAAATTCCATTGAATACGTTTAAAGGATTCGATAAGCCTGTTACAATCTTTCATGTGCAAGGATTAAAATCAAATGAGAAAAGGTCTAAATTTTAGACAAAAGATCATCTTAAGCCATATTCTCCTTTTCTTTGTTTTTGCTCTTTTTGCATTTCCATTCATTGAAAAGACAGTAAGCAGGATTGTCTTTAACAACGTTGAACTCAACACGCTTACTCTTCTTCATAGAATTGAAAAAGCGAGTAATGAGCAGCAAGTGATTGATCTCCTGAAACAGTCAGAAGGATATTTCTTTCTCCGTGTTTCTTTATACGATGATCAAGGAAAGCTGTTATACGATTCGGCAAAAGGCGAGATCGGTGTCGCTCAAGAAGGAATGAATGCACCTCTGCCGCGCCCTGAGGTAACAGAGGCCATCCAAAAAAAAATCATTTTTTCTATCGGGGAATCTATCATTTTTCGAGAAAAACTCGCTTACGTGAAGATCTCCTTTGAATTGAATAGGAAGACTTACATCTTAAGGACCGCAATTCCATTTTCTCAAGTTGAAGAATTCACGGAACAATTTAAAGTTTGGTTTTTTTCTTTCTGTGCATTAGCACTTCTTTTCTTCGGGTCCGTGACTTGGTTGATTTTCCATCGAATCAATTATCCCATCCGCCAGATTATCAAAGCGATAAAACCGTATCAAAGCGGACAAGAAGAAGTGATCCCTCATCTTGAACTCAGTAAATCGATTGATGAAGAAGACGATTTTTATAAATTGGCACAGACTCTGAATTCTCTTTCAGATCGTCTACGTTTGCAGATTAAAAATATCACCGATGAACGAAATGAAAAGGAGGCAATCCTCGAATCTTTGGGAGAAGGAGTTGTTGCCGTCGACGCTGAGATGAATGTGCGTTATATTAACTTCATCGGTACTAAAATGATCGCCATTCCTCGGCGCCGGCTTTTGGGCAAGCCCTTTCCCGCCGTACAAGAATCCCCCTACTTGCAGCTTATAGAAAAATGCCGGTTTTTATTGGAGTCTTGTCAGGAAAAGCTCAGCGTTCTCACAGATTCGATTTCCTTAGGCGATGGAAAGAAAGTTTACCTTGACCTGATCGCAGCTCCCAAGGCGCAGCGCAATGGAGCCATCTTGGTTTTGCAAGACAAGTCGAGCCATTATAAAGTTCTTGAAATGGGCAAAGATTTTGTCGCCAATGCATCGCATGAATTGCGCACACCCATCACCATTATCAAAGGGTTCGCTGAAACTCTGCAGGACCTGCCCGAACTGCCGCGCGACATGGTCGTTGACATCACAGAGAAAATTGTCCGGAATTGTCAAAGGATGGACACTCTGGTCAAAAACTTGCTGACATTGGCAGACTTGGAAAATCTGCCCGATTCCCGTTTTCAAGAATGCGATCTTGTCGTGCTTGCAGAAACTTGCAGACAAGTCGTCCTCGCTGTCTATGAAACAGCGCAGATCATCATTGAAAGAAGCAGTGAATCGATTGCCGTTGCCGCCGATCCCGACATTTTAGAGCTTGCGATCATCAATCTTCTAGACAATGCGGCAAAATACTCGAACCCTCCTGCAAAGATTACGATCAAACTCGAGCAAGAGGTTGACGAAGCAATGATTTCTATCTCTGATCAGGGGATTGGAATTCCTCCAGCTGATCTTGAACATATCTTTGAGCGATTTTACACAGTGGACAAAGCCCGTTCACGCCGATTGGGAGGAGCGGGGCTCGGACTGTCGATTGTCAGGACAATTGTCGAAAAACACCACGGGACAATCTCGGTGACATCGGTGGTTGGCGCCGGAACAACATTTTCTATCCGTTTGCCGATCCACCGCCAGTTTGGAAGATAGTTATTGATTATTTTCCATGAAATCAATCAACAATCTACAACAGATAATATTAGATTAACTTTTTTATAGATAGTCCTGTATTAGGATCGACACCGCCAATTTCATTCCTTGCCTTAATCTGCTTAGAATAATCGAGATAGGGCTCAAGAGATCCATATTTTGATGCTAAAGAGGGATTTTTCATCAATAACGATTGTAAGTCTTCCTTGGAGAAATAGTAATATTTATTTGATTGCTCACATTTTTTATGCTCCTCTTCGAGGATATATTTAGCGATTTCATGATTGAAAAGAGCTTCTAATAGTACAGGGGAGGCGAAACTGAAAAAAACCGCTGCTGGTTCTTTCCGCAAAGCGACATAATCTCCTAATGGTGGAATGCTGTCTTTTTGGCTGTACTGGTTTGTCCCCTTGAGAAGTTTGTAATAGAGCGAGTGGAGGGCAAGATCATCGGGACAAAGCTCAGACAGATCTTTAGCCTCAGGATTCTTGCGGGCCTTGGCAAGAACAGCTTCCAGCAATTGGTATTCCACTTTTTCCGAATGGCGTTCTGTATCAAAAAGGGTTCTTTGATAAAGAAGGCGTATCATTTTGGCCAACGGCTCGAACAAGGGGTGATGTTTAAAATCTCCTTCATACTTAATCAGCGGCCCGATATTGAATTTGGAGTTTTCAAAGGGAGGGAAGTAACTGCGCCTAGAAAAGTAAGTCGATGGTTTGGGTTTTTTGCTGCCGCCTTCTTTTTTGTTGATCGGTTCGCCTTTGATTTTTCGATAGGCCTTGTAAGCAATCGTATTATTCATCTGCCTTTCTGTTCGGTAAAAACTATTCAACGCTGATTCCGAAAGGAAAAAACTCTTAACTTCTTTTAAAAAAGTGAAAGCAAGGCAAGTAAAAATGATCAAGAATGTGAAAATGAGAGGTAGAATGTTCACGGCGGCACAGCGTAAGTGATTTTTTGATCAGATTCCGGAAAAAAGAATACAAATGGCATTTCTTTGCCTTCCCATTTAAGATCGATGGCGATCATCACGGGATCTTCTTCATTTTTTATCGACCAGGTTTCTGACCATTCTGCTTTTTTTGGGTTGAAGAGCCGACATTTAAACGTATCAATTTTATCGAGCAGAATTTCGTTCCTGACTTTTCCCTTTTGCGACCAGCTGATCAAGCAAAGCTCTTTGTTCTTATTGAGAAAAATCATGCCTTGCAGTACTCCGCACATGTCAAATTCAGAATCGACGGGGTGTTTGTAAGAGACGATCAAAGCCAAGCCATGCGCATCGGGATGTTTTTCTAAGGACATGCCGGCTTCGCAATCTAAATGTGAAAATAGATTTTTTAGCCGTTGTTGGAACAATTCTAGCTGAAGAACTTTTTGTTTTAATCCTTTCGCAGTAATATTTTTTTTAAGTCCTTGATGAAAGGAATTAAAGAGGCTTGTCAGCAAAATGCCAAGAAGTGTAAGAGCGATGATCACTTCAAGAAGGGTCAAGGAACGTTTTCTCTTCACAAAAAGCGCCTATCTGGAAATCGAAAAAAGCATGAAAGAATCCCCCTTTTTTGCCAAGAAATTCAATAGAGGGAAAAAGGATCCGTAAAGTAAATACTAAAGCAACAAACTTAGTGAATAGACAAGAATGAATGAAAATATTTTTAAATTGCAAGTGAAGTCGCATGCTTGGGCTTTCCAGAAAAATACATAGTCATTTGCGGAAATGGGTAGGAGGCTTTAATGCGAACCAACTTAAAGCAACAGCCAAAAGGGCATAAATGACAAGGCTTACCCAATCGGGAAGAATGCCATTTACTGTACTTGGGACTAATCCGCCAACTGTGAGCAGCGCAATGATGACCCCCGTACAAGCATCTCCAGCTACGAATCCCGACGCTGCTAGAATACCGCGATCGGTGGCACTTGCCGTCCTTTCATGTTTTTTAACAAAAGCGGACACGATACCCCCGACCATCATTCCAGTGGACAATGAAAGAGGAAGATAAAGTCCAATAGCAAAAGGAAGGATCGGTATTTTTAACAATTCTAATAATAATCCTATAATCACGCCTACAATGACAAGCGTCGTGGGGATATCGCCTTGAATGACGCCTTTGGCAACTAACGCCATCATTGTCCCTTGTGGGGCTGGCATTTGAGCGGAACCGAATCCATATGCTTGATTGAGTAGATATAAGGTTCCTCCGATCGCAAGCGCGGGCAAAATCACGCCGATGATTTCACCAATTTGCTGCAATCTTGGAGTAGCCCCGAGAAGATAACCTGTTTTCAAATCTTGAGATGTCGTGCAAGCCAGTGCAATCGCAACGTTGGCAACAACGCTCATAGTTAAAGCAGCGATAAGATAGATTCTTTCCGTCCATCCCAACATCACAAAGACAAGACAGGTGATGAGCAAGGTTGTGATTGTCATCCCTGAAACTGGATTTGAAGTGCTACCGACAATTCCAACAGTAAGGGAGGTGACAGCGACAAAGAAAAATCCGAGAAGCACAAGCAATACGATTGTTAGGAAGTTCATTGGAAGGCCGGGAAACAACCAAAGCGCCAAAATAATGGCTACTGCGCCCAAAAGAAGCCACCGTAATGAAATGTCGCGATCTGTGCGAATCGGCTGTTGTTTGAGATTTAAGCCTTGGAATAATTCATCAAAACCGACCTTGAGGGTCTTCCCGATCAAAGGAGCAATTTTAAATAAGCTTAATAAGCCGCCGACTGCAATTGTACCGGCGCCGATATAGCGAACATAATCGGACCAAATGTCATCCGATGACATTTGTGTAATCGATGCATCCGCAGGAAAAATAGCCACATCACCAGTTCCGAACATTCGAATCAAAGGGATTAGAATCCACCATCCTAAAGCGCCACCAGCAAATAATAACGCCGAAATACGTGGGCCAACAATAAATCCCACACCTAATAGCGCAGGCGTACAGTCCATGCTAAAAACAGTTTTCTGGAAATTCGTGATGGTCCAAGAAGGAGCTTCTTTAAATAAATAAAAAGCACTGGAACAAATTTTATGAATAGAGCCAACAATGATTCCCAGAAAAGCCATCAATGCTTTCGAGCGCGACGTTTCTCCCGATTTTAGAATTTCCGCGCATGCGGTTCCTTCTGGAAATGGGAGTTTGCCGTGTTCTTGGACAATG
>JASHXO010000247.1 GCA_030043495.1 Candidatus Rhabdochlamydia sp. | reverse complement strand
TCATTTAAAAAAGAAAAAAGGAGCGACGGATGTCGCTCCTTCTGGAGTTTGAGTGGATGAACCTTCATCCACTCGTCCTTTAGGTTCCTATTAAAGGAGACCTTATTAGTCGATGATACGGTGCAGCTGTTGTGAGCGAACGGCTTTGTTGTTCTTTCCGACGACGAGGTTGAGCTCGTTGTAGAAGTTAGCAACTTTAGCTGTTTCAGTTCTAGCAGCAGCTTCAACAGCAGCTGGTTGGAGATTCGCATTGATCTCGAACAATTTACCACCGTTAAGGTTATTTGTACCTAAGTGGTATTGTGCGATCTCGTTGAATCTCGTGGTGAGTGTTTCATAAGCTGTGTGCTTCTCTTGGAAGACTCGAGCTTTCTCAATGAGGTGAGCTTTTGCTTGATCGATACGTGGATCAGCATCAGCAAGGCCAATCAGCTCAGAAACTGGAGTGTCAGCTCTAGCAACAGATCCGAACGCGCCGCGTTGCGTCACGTAGACAGCTTTCGCTTGATTCATTTCAGATTCAGCAACTTGTCTTTCTTGGAACGCTGTGTGGAGTGTTCCGTTGAATCCAGTGCTACCGCGGAGTGCATCAAGTTCAGCTTGCAGCTGAGATCTTTCAGCAACCAACTTAGTTTCGATAGCAGCTTTAGCAGTGACTAAATGAGCAGCATCAGCGGCTGGGTTAGCAAACTCGGCTCTGATACCATCAATTGCAGCTGTGTCATGCTTAGCTTTGATAGCTTTGCGTATCTCAGCTTCGATATCAACGTTGTCAATTGCAGAGAAGAATCCTTTGATCAAGGCAGCTTTTTGTTTGAAGCTGTCGATCGTGATGTTAGCGATTGGTTGGTGAGCATAAGCAGCAACCATATCGTCAAAGATTTTTCCGTTGAAATCTTGCAATGTTGTTTGGATTCTAATTGGGAGAGTTGCTGGATATTTTAAGTTAGGAAGCAACTCTTTAGACTGAGAAAGATCATTGATGACCTTCTGAGCCGCAGCAGCGTATACACCGAACTCATCACTATTCTCGCCGACGTTCAATTGAGTAATCCGTTCTTTGAAAACATCGTAGAACGCTTTAAGCTTCTGCTTAGCTTCGAGGTTCCATTGAGCATAAGACATTTGATTTTCAGCTTCACCGAATTGCAATTCCGGAATTCCTAATGAAGCAGCTTCTTCTGGTGTGAAGCGGCGGTTAGCAACTGCTTGAACGAGTTCAGCAGAAGCTTTGTTGAAGTTCTCAATTGTAGCGCCGAATTGTTTGTCAGCAGCAGCAGCTGTGCTTCTGTTCCAAGCGTAGCTGATGAGTCCGAACAATTTCGTGTACCAAGGAGCGTTAGTTACTTTTTCTTCCCAAAGATTAGCAATCGCAGTTTTGGAAAGTTTTTTGATAGCAGCAGTTACCGGATCAGTCGCTGTCGTGCTAGAAGCAGGAACTGTGATTGAAGTCACAGGCAAACTTGTAGCAGGAAGCGTGCTAGCTGGGATTGTGCTTGAAACTGGCAAAGTACTAGCAGGATTAGTGCTAGAAATTGGCAAGGTAGAAGCTATTGTTGTAGCCATATCTAATTTCCTCCGAAACGATATCTTGTATTTCTTAAATGCAATTTTTTTTGCGTTACGATTAAATTATAACTGTTCTTCTTATTTTGTTTCAATTTAATTTCATGTTTAATTAATGTTAAAAACAAAAATGATTATTATTTTGTAATTAAAAAGTTTTATTATTTAGTTATAATAATTATCATTTCGTGAAATGAAAATTTAAATATAGTTTTCAATCATTTTATTTAATAAATTTGTTTTTAGTTATTGTTTTATCTTGTTGTCTAATTAAATAAAAATTGGATTTGTTAAATATAAATATTTGTTGTGTTTATTTTGGTTTTTGTTATTAAAAAAATGAAGATTGCGAATTTGAAATGTGAATAAAAAATTTGTTGAAATAAATGTGATGTTTAATTTTTTAAATTAAACTAATTTATTTTCTAAAGATTGTTTTTTGCTGATAGCAAGATTGTAATTGACTCTCTTGTTCAAAAGCTAAGCATTGCTCAATTGAACGAACCCAGGCCTTAAGAGTGTGTCTACAAAAAATTGTAACAATTTTTCGTAGACACACTCTAAGACGTTCTCTGAATTTGAATAACCTGCTTTAATGGAGGTCCAGCCAGCGAGCAAGCGCTTGAACAAAGCGGTGAGTATTTTCAATATAATGATACTGTGCCCATTTGCGGTCCCAATCTTCGATCACAATTCCTTCTGCTTCAGCTTGCTCATGGATGCAATCGAAGAGTTGTTCTTTCCGTTCAAACTCCTTTTCCATTAAAGATAAAATTTTCTCCTGTAGGGCCTCTTCCTCAAGGTCTTGGTGGAAGGCGTCAATTAATTGACCGGCTTCACGTCGAATTAGAGGCGGGATCAGGGAAGGCAATATTCTGCAACGCATGGAAAGGCGTGTTTTTTCTTGGGCCAAAAGCCCAATGATATTGGATGATGGGTTATTGCGGACTTTCAACTCGAATAGTTTCCATACTTTTTCATAGACGCCGCCAACAGGACAGCGATTTTCCAAGATATCGGTGACGATCCTCAATTTGGTACGATCAGAAATTCGTTCATACCAATTAGCTTCATCAAAATTGAATCCGCGCAAATTGAGATCGGTTGCCGTGATCGGCGCTCGATAGAGGGGAGGCTGGATTAAAGGCGAGTCGGTTGACGTAGGAGTGTTTGAAGAATGAAGTTCCGGATTCTGATCGGATGTCTGAGATTCAGGCAGGGGCTGCGTCGTTATTGGTTGAGAAAGAGGAGTTGAGGCAGGGGACATAGAAGATGGAGGGGTGAAATTCGAGGTTGGAGAATTGGTTGTTGTCGAAGTTCCTAATTGAACAGGCTGCGCGGGACGATCCATTTCTCTGCGGATAATTTCTTCCATTGTTGTCCAAACATCTTGAGCTTTAACAGCAGCAGCTTGCATAGGATGTCCCGCCAAAGAAATGGCACTTGCCACTTGATTGGCAACGAGCGTTGAAACAGGTTGAATGAGAAAGTCATGGGAAACTGAAGTGCCGTCCGCCTTGACTAGACCTCTTGCATCCACAGCTTTTATTTCATAAGGTGCTTCATTGAGTGAAGAGCGTCGAGAATCATGCGCATTGAGCAATCCCCAAGTTAATCCGCGAATTTTTTCAAAGGCTTGAGGTTCGCACGTAGAGGGTAAATAATTTTTTGTTCCATTCTCTCCTTCGATGTAAGCAAAAACTTGATAATCTGAATCTCCGAGTGTAAGCGTCATGACGTAACCAGGATCTGTACAAGCAGGATACGTTTTTGGCGGAGTCAAAATAGAAGTTGATGTTATAGATGTCATTTTTTTTAATTATGTTTAATTTATTTTGTTTCCAATTTTATCATTTTGATAATTTAGTTTTCAATGTTAATTGTATTTATTAGTTTGTTAAATCTAATTTAATTATTTATTGCATATTTAATATTGAAATAAATTATTTATTAAAAAATTTAACAATGATTTTTAAAATAATTTATCGTGTAATTGCTTTTAAAAACTTGTTGTTTGTAAAAATAAAAAATTCTCATAGGCCATTGATTTCTATTTTTAACATAAATAAAAACAAACCCTCTGAGAGCATGTTTACAAAGTCCCATAGTTCGCTTTTTGCGACTTTTTTCGCATCTTCTAACGTCGCTTCTTGCCCTACTTTATTTAAGTATGTGCTTTGAAGCGGCATTAAAATCTGCAAAAAAAATTCATCAAAAATCAAGCTATGGTAATTTGTAAACATGC
>JASHXO010000246.1 GCA_030043495.1 Candidatus Rhabdochlamydia sp. | reverse complement strand
CTGCTAGAAAGACGAAAATTTCTATTGGAGCTCAGAACATGCACGATCAGGTGGAAGGAGCTTATACCGGCGAAGTTTCGGTGCGCATGTTAAAAGCAGGTGGTGCTTCTTTCGTGATTTTGGGACATTCAGAAAGAAGACAGCTTTTCGCGGAAACTAATGTTTTCATTCATCGCAAAGTATTGCGCGCTTTACAGGAGGGGTTGACCCCCATTTTGTGCATTGGCGAATTGGCCCACGAACGAGAGAGCGGCGAGTATTTGAATATTTTGAAGTTCCAGCTCGAAGAATGCCTGCACGGATTGAATGCATCCCAGGTGGCACAGGTGATCATTGCTTATGAGCCGGTTTGGGCCATTGGCACCGGGAAAACGGCAACTCCTGAAATTGCTCAGGCCATCCATTGCTTTATCCGCAATTGGGTAGAAGAACGGCATGGCATCGAATGTTCGGAGCAAGTTTGTTTGATTTATGGCGGGTCGGTGAAGCCCGACAATATTGCCTCTTTGATGCAGCAGACAGATATTGATGGCGTGCTTGTCGGAGGAGCATCGTTGGATGTGAAATCTTTTGCGCAAATTGCAAACTATTGAGAGGGTAGGTACTATGACTTTTATCTTTTATTTAGCTTTATTTCTGTTCCTTGGGATTTGCGCCCTTCTTTGCCTTGTCATTTTAATCCAAGAAAGCAAAAGTTTAGGGTTGGGAGCTTCTTTTGGCGGTGATGCAGGCGATTCTGTTTTCGGGACATCGACAGCAGACGTTTTGAAAAAATTCACGGCCTATCTGGCAATTATCTTCATGGCATCTTGCGTTCTACTTTCTCTTTGGACAGGAGCAATGGGCCGCAATAAAACTCATTTGATGCCGACAACGATCGAAGAAGTCAAACAATAAATAACCTCTGAAGGGCCTTTTTAACAGATGCTGCTCAAGATCTATTACTATGGACATCCCATCTTGAGAAAACATTGTGAGCCTGTCCAAGAAATTACCGATGAGATCCGAAAATTGGCCCAGGACATGATCGAGACCATGGACAAGAATGACGGTATCGGGCTGGCAGCTCCTCAAGTCGGCCATTCGATCCGTATGTTCGTTCTGCGCAATTATATCTTCACTGATGAAGGTCATTGGACGCTCTCGGAACCGAAAGTCTACATCAATCCAAAACTCACTCACCCAAGCGAACATTTTATTTCCGATACGGAAGGATGTTTATCTCTTCCAGGCCTCAGGCTTCACGTGAATCGTCCCGATAGGATCACGGTCGAAGCGATGGATCTCGATGGCAAAACATTTGTGGAAGAACTGGAAGGCTATAATGCCCGGGTGCGCATGCATGAAAATGATCACATCAATGGTGTGCTTTTCATAGACCGTATCGAAGCCAATGACAGAAAAAAAATTGACCCTCTTTTGAAAGAGATGAAAAAGAAGTACAATCCATAAGAGCATAGTGTTATACACAACTTTATTAGGTCAGGATTTTAGGAATCGAGTGAGGGATAAATTCAGTCCCGTAAACTTTTCAAAGCAAGTTTGTGCATGAATTTTTCAACCACCCGCGAACAAAGTTCGCTAGAGATCACAGAGCTCATAGAGGGGGAAAATGGGCTAACAGGAAAAATCATAGGCGCGGCCATAGACGTTCATCGAACGCTTGGACCTGGGCTTTTGGAATCGGCTTATGAAGCTTGTCTGGTCTATGAACTGCGCCTCAGGAAGCTAAAAATAGAAAGTCAAAAAGCAAATAACAATTTTTCGTAGACACACTCTAAGCGGGCAAGGGATCTAAGAGAACGTCTCTAACAAGATCAGTTTAAATATTTCTCTAAATTCTTCTTTACCGCTGCTCTAACCGCGGGATGATGCGGCTGATCCGAAACAAAATCTAATACTTTCCTTTGAATGACGCTCTTTGAAATCGGAGTCGAGGCTTCTGTAGTGGGGGTCAATACGCTGTGCCAAATCGAGGAAACGATTCCCGCTTTGATGATCGGATTCATTGCCTTCATTTTTTTCAGGATAAATTCACCTGACGAAGATTCATTCTGAACTTGGGTATCGAGTTCTTTTAAATCGATTAGATTAGATTCTTGGGTTAAGAACCTTTCTATGGAATACTCATTGGCCTTATTCGAATCAATAATAACAACATTGGAAGAGGAAGTTGAAAATTGTGAGGGTAATTCGCAGGCGACAGGCTTTAAATTGCATAAATACACAAATAGAGGATTCGGATCGCGATCATTAGGGGTGATCAGAGATTGGAGCGCACCTATAGCTTTTGAATCGACTTCGCAATTCACTAAATACAGTATTACAAGTCTTTTGCTTTGCTGTAATTGCCCGAAAAGCTCTGTCAATTCATTCGCCTTTCCATCCTGAATAATGAGATGGCTAATCCAAGGAATCGCCTTCTTTAGTTCATTTCTGAATTTCCATAAGTTGAGATTTCCATTGACTTCGACAGAAAGTTTATGATGGGTCATGTCCATTTTCAGATCATCGGGAGGAATGTTGGCCTTGGGTTGCATTTTTTGAAGATAATGATGGGCAATTTTAGTTTGTAACTCGCGATTGTTATCGATAAATTCCTTATAGTATTTGCAGACGAGACGCATTCTTAATAGGTCTTCAATGGGCAGGAAAAGGAAAGTTTCTATAGAAAGTTCCGTGGGAAATTGAATGAGCTGCAAATTTGAAAGCGGAGCAACCACCTTTTTACAATAATCTCGACTCTCGCTATTAGGGATATTTTGAATTTTTTGGAGATATACAACAACAATGGTATGGACGATTTCCTGCGCTTCAGAAACGGAGATAGGATCAGAAAAGAATTCGCAAGGGATCTCTAGAAATTTTCCCTGAAT
>JASHXO010000245.1 GCA_030043495.1 Candidatus Rhabdochlamydia sp. | reverse complement strand
GCGTTGTTTTTCCAGCTCCATCAGGACCTGCTAAGGCAATGATCTTTCCTTTAGGAATAACGGCGTCAATAGCATTTAAAGCTGGGACTCTACCCGGAGTAAAGTTTTTAGAGAGTTTTTTAATGATGACAATCTCATCATTCATTTTTTTTCCTGTTTTGGAGATGCAATTTCACCGTGACAGGCATGCCTTGCTTTAAGTAGCGGTCGGGATTGTCTGCGTAAATCCTCAAGCGGTAAACAAGATCTGTCCGCAATTGGGTTGTCTCCACAGTTTTTGGCGTAAATTCTGCCACTGGAGAAATAAAGCCAATTTTTCCAATGTAAGTCTTGCCGCTATCCGTATAGACTTCCGCGTCCATTCCATAATAGATCAATCCCAATTGGGGTTCGGCAACATAAGCACGAATCCAGACTGGAGAACAAACAGAAAGTGTATAAATAGGATCTGTAGGATTAACGACCGTCCCCGGTTCGCGAATGCGTGAAAGAATGATTCCATCTGTAGGGGCATAGGCGTCTGTATAGCTCATATTGTCGATGGCAACCGCTAAAGCAGCTTCTGCAGCGTAAGCATTCGCAAAGAGTTCATTGCGTGAAGCCTGGGCATTATCGACATCTTCTCGCGATACGCCTCCTATAGTCACAGCTTGCAGTCTTCGATTTAATAAGATTTCCGCATTTTCTAAATTGGCTCGGACCGATTCCAAGTTAGCTCTTGCTTGAGAAATCTGACTATCATAAGGCGATTTATCGAGGACCGCCATCAAGCTTCCTTGAGGAACAAAATCTCCTTCTTCATAGCACAATTCTGCGACCCTGCCCGCTACCCGAAATCCTATGTCGACTTGTCTCACATCGACATTCCCATAAAGAACAAGTTCATTCGGATTTTTCTTTTCCCGAAAAATAAAATAAAGCCCAACGCAAGCTAATATGAGAGCAAAAACAATACTAATAGCGATAGTAATGCGTTTCATTTGCGTATTTTGAAACTAAAAAAATTTCAGAGCTTTTTGCACAGATTTTACCACTTGCAAAACATATTTATGAAGTAAGTAAGTTCGCTTAAATATTTATAATGCTCTTCAAGTTCTTTTCGTGATCTTTCACATCAGCCTCCTCAACAAAAAAAATTTGTGTAGCCGTCTTGCCACATTCCCAACGTTTGAATCATTTTCGGTATAAATGGAGAAGACGAAACAAGCAATAGAAAAATTTCCATTGATCGACAATGTCCATAATTATATAAGAAAATAAAGATAACTATAATAGAACTATGTTATTTTTTTATTTAATTTTGTTGATTGGATTTATTATCAACAGTAAGAACAAATCAAAAACAGAAGAAAAAAAACTTAAAACTAAAAGCAAATATCTTTTATTTACTTTCCTCGTATTGTCGGGTTGTATGATCGGCCCGAACTATCACGAGCCTGAAACTGCGATGCCAACACAATTTGAACAGAACAAATACGAAGACGGAAAAGCTGCAGATCTTTGCCAGTGGTGGAAACAGTTTAACGATCCTCTGTTAGACAGCTTGATCGCCGAAGCTGTTGATGCCAATTACGACCTCCGCATCGCCCTAGAAAAAATCGAGCAGGCCCGTGCACAATACCGTATTGAAAAATCTCATCTCTGGCCAGAGATCGACTTCAATGCCTCTGCGATTCGTACGCGCTTTAGCCAAAATTTATTTCCCACTCCAGAAACTCCAACAACAACGGGAACCTCAACAAACAGCAGTTTTTTCCCTGTCTTTCTCAATGTTTTCCAAATCGGTTTTGATGCCCTTTGGGAACTGGATTTTTTTGGAAAATTCCGCCGCTCTAAGAACGCAGCTTACTATACGTGGGAATCGATGATTGAAGACGCCCAAAGCGTTTTAATTTCCCTATTAAGCGAGGTCGCAGTCACATATGTGAATATTCGCGCCGTGCAAAAGAAAATCGAATTAATAAAACGAAAAATTCAAGCCGACGAAAAAGAACTTGCGATTACGCAAGCTCTTTTCCGGATAGGAATTGACAATGAAACTCAATGCACGACCTTGATTTCCTCAATAGAATCTGACCGTGCTTCCCTTCCTGGATTAGAAACTTCTTTCAAACAAAATATCTATGCTCTCGCTTACCTCTTAGGCAGTCAACCCGAAGGACTCCTGGAAGAATTTCAAGAGATCGGACCTATTCCCTCAAGCAACGACAGAGTACCTATCGGCCTTCCTTCTGATCTTTTGCGCAGAAGGCCCGACGTCAGAAGTGCAGAACGCCAATTGGCCGCTGCCACAGAACAGATTGGAGCTGCTGTAGCTGATCTCTTTCCTCATATTTCGCTAACAGGGATTAGTTTTGGCGCAGGAAATCAAGGCTCTTCTGTCGGTTTTGAAGGTGATGAACTCAATCACCTTTTCAAATGGCCAAGCCGAACATTCAGCGTGGGAGTCAATCTCAATTGGAAACTGATCGACTTTGGAAACATAAGAGGAAAAATCGCCGTCCAAAATTCTCTACAAAGGCAGGCGCTTTTGAATTATGAACAGATAGTCATCGCTTCTCTTAAAGATGTTGAAAGCGCACTTGTAGCGTATTTCGAAGAACAAAAACATAAAGAATCGTTATCGATGAAAGTCATGGCCGACAGGAGAACGCTAGAGATTACAGAAAATTTATATGAGATCGGACTTGCTAATGAGCTAGAAGTATTGGAAGCCCGAAAAACTTTGTTTGTTTCGGAAAGTTCGTTGGTGGAAAGCGAACAGGCACTTACTGGAGACCTAATTGCCTTGTACAAAGCAATTGGAGGAAATTGGTGTACAGAACCAACTCCTCTAAGTAACGACGAAGAACAAACCGTTGTTTCATTATACCCAAACAGCTTGAAAAATTAGGAATAATGATCTTTTTCTTTGAAAAATCCTGAAATTCTGATAACTTATAGGAATCTGATAAGGCTATGCGATGTCTTCCCTAAACCGAGTTTCTAAGTTTCCTATGTCCATGCGAAGCGCTTAGGCGCGTAAGCATGTTCTGTCTTTGCTCCTAAGCGCTTATTTTTAACAATCTATAATAATCTTAGGAGTTCTAATGAAAATTTTATTTGGTCCTTATGGGTGTGTATTGTCCAGCCTCGGAATCCCTTCTAACCCTTTAACTATTAAGCATCAAGAGCAGTATTTATATCGCGTTGCAGTAGAATTGATTGCAAGAGGTTATGTCAATGCAGGGGCGACAATGCCCACAGTCAATGCATTCTTTCTGCGGTCCTTATTAAAAGAGGGGTTTATTGAGCTCTACAAAAAAATGTTCAGTCTAAACCTGGAAGCTCTTATAGCAGCTTTGGGAGAAACAAACTCTGAACGAATTGCTATCTGTCTTGGTCCTACTAATGACTGCTATCTGCCAGCACTGGCTCCAGATGTTGCACAAGCGTATCTTTTTGCTAAACGCCAATACGAACTCTGCATTGAGGTGCTCAACTCCTTTGGGCTGTCGATTTCTGATGTGGTAGTTTTGCATGAGACCATTGGAACTGCTCGAGAGGCTTTAGGAATCAGCCAAGCAGCGCAGTCACTCAATATGCCCGTAATCATTAGTTTCATTGTAGATCGTGAAGGATGTCTATTGAATGGAGAAACAGTCGAATCTGCCATTTCGCGCATTGACAATGATACATTAGGGTTTGTAGAAGGATTTTCATTGAATTGCTGCTCGCCTTATGCTTTTGATCGGGTGATTGCTTCATTTGAAAATGAAAATCTTATCCATCGATTAATCGGTTTTTATCCAAATTCATGGGATGCAAATCCTTCCTCTTATGAAACAGGGGAAGAATTGGTAGAACCCAGAAAAATCGATTCTTTAAAGAAAATTATTGAGAATGGACGCCAATATAACTTAAAATTTATTGGCGGATGTTGTGGATTTGGGCATTACGACATTAAACAACTTGCGAGTTTGAATGTATTCAGAACTTTTGATTGGGAAAAAAATATCACTGAATTTAAAGTTTGGGATGAATTTCACAAACAGATAAAAGGCATGAATTATGACGATAATCGAGCAAATTAATACTGGGATCAAAGAAGCGATGAGAAGCCGAGACCAACTTAGGCTTGATACTTTACGCATGCTTAAATCAAAAATATTAGCAGTGGATGCTCGTTGCAATCTTCCCGATACAGAAGTTCTAAAACTATTCAAAACTTATTATTCCAACCTCCAAGAAGCTTTAGAGCAAGCACAAGCTGCTAACCGACCTGAAATTGCTGAAAAGTTAAAAAATGAGATCATTATCTTACTTGAGTTTTTACCTAAAACTCTTTCCGCTGAAGCCACCAAAAAAATCGTTGTTCAAGCCATCGCTGATTCTGGGGCCCGGACAAAAAAAGATTTGGGATTGGTGATGAAGAGAATTATGCAACTCAGCAATGAAGTTGATGGAAAGTTAGCCAAAGATTTGGCGAGTCAATTCCTAGCGGATTAGGCAAAGGTGTTTGAGAAATATAGCATTTTTTATAACAACTGAAATTTATCGAAAAAACCGCAGGCCATCGATAATTCCCAGCAGCCCTGCCTGATTTATTTTTTCTAAGATCTGGCCCTCTACCGTTGCACGCTGTGAGAACTGTAATAGGACAGGCATGATAGCTGTTGACATGGCCTTTATGCTCAATGTTGAGATGGATTGTCCTGCCTGCCAATGGGACGCGATTCAATGAAGAATTGTTACCTAGTGCTCTGTAAACTTAATTTTTGCGGTTTCGGCTACGTCAAAGTCCCGGGGCTTTCACGTTAGCCCAAAC
>JASHXO010000244.1 GCA_030043495.1 Candidatus Rhabdochlamydia sp. | reverse complement strand
GTTTGGGCTAACGTGAAAGCTCCCGCCTTTTATTATTCCATCCATATTTAAATCTACCTATTGATCTTTTGACCAAAAAACTTCTGTAGCTATACTGCGCAATAGATGTTAACTAAAAACTTTATTTACCAACGCCTCTGGCGGTGGTACTGATGATTTGAAATTATTTTCAAACCTCATCACGAGGGTGGATGTTCCGAAAACTAGCTTTTCCAGCTCTTGTCATGGTCGCATGCGGGGGGTGTTATCCCAATCGAGCTGTCATTGATCCCTGGAGCTATGCGCCTCTTTTCCCTTCCCGTCCTTGGGTGCCCCCAAAAAACGTAAGGCCAATGGCCTTATCTGACGAGCCTCCAGAAACACTCGATCAAGAAGAACCTTACAGCCTGGCAGAATTGATCGATATCGCTTTGCGCAATAATGTGCAGACGAAGATCACTTGGGCCCAAGCACGATCGGCTGCGGCAACTTATGGGCAAACACAAAGCCAATTTTTCCCAGCAGTCGCTACCGATTTTTATTATCAACGCGCTAGGCAGCCCACTTTCGTCACACCTGGGATTACGAATGCGACGACAACTGCCACGATGAACATTCCTTCGAATCCTGCTTTAACATCGAGTTTAACGAATGTCTCAATCCAGGACTTTTATTACAGCATTTGGGGTCCGCAACTCACGGTGACTTACTTGATTTATGATTTCGGAACACTTAGGGCCACATCCGAAGCAGCAAGACAAGCCCTCTATAATGCCGATTGGACGCACAATGACGCCATTTTGACACTTTTACAGACGATCATGACCGATTTTTACAACTACCTCTATCAAAAGATGCTCCTGGAGGCCGATGAGGCCAATGTGCAAACGGCGAGCTTGACGTTAGAAGCTGCGGAAAGTGGCTTTACAACCGGCGTCCGCGATGTCTCGGATGTTCTCCAAGCCAAAACACAACTTTTGCAAAATCAAACGACCTGGGCTGGCCAACAGCAAAATGTCGAAACGGCTTATACGACCATGCTCAATGACATGGGCCTGCCAGCCACTATGAAGTTAGAAACACAAGAGATGCCTAAGGAGCTCCCCAAAAATGACATTGTTCCGCCAGTCGAAACTTTGATCGCCGTTGCGATGCAAAACCGCCCTGACCTGCTAGCCTCGGAAGCAAATCTGCGATCTAAGCAACAAAGTTTGCTCGCCGCTAAACGCCAATTTTTGCCGCAATTCAACTATGACTTTGAAATCGGTAAAAACTATTACAGTGGAGGCTTGCACGATAAATACAACTTCTTAAGCACTTTCACGGTTTCAATGCCGCTTTTTCAAGGATTTTTTTATCGCAACGCCATCAAAATTGCTGAAGCCAATATGAAAACAGCCGAAGAACAAGTCGTGCAATCGGAATTGATGATGATCAAAGAGGTCGCGACGTATCACTACAATGTTCGAGTGGCCTTCGATACTCTGCAGTTCGCAACAGCGTTTCTCGAAGCTGCCGCAGAACAGTACAGAGTTGCTTTAGCTCAATATAAACAGGGAACAAACACGATTCTCGACGTTGTCTCAGCCCAAAGTTCGCTTGTCGATGCTCGCGCCTCTCAGGCCAATGCCTTTCAGCAATGGTATACATCTTTGGCAAACTTGGCATATTCAACAGGTATTCTTTCACCGACTTATCTCACTCCTTTCCATCCTGAGCAAATCGAAGAAGTCGTCCAATCGGATGCCGATTCATCACAGGAATCGACCGAACTGGATACAGCGGAATCGAAAGACAACAGTGAATACGAGGATGACATCGCCGAAATCGCGATGTCTGGTGAACCCAGGCCTTAAAAAAAAGATGAATCAAACAAGGTATTAAGTTATGGAAATCGTTAGAGCATGTTTACAAATTACCATAGTTCGCTTTTTGCACCTTTTTTCGCATCTTCTAACGCCGCTTCTTGCCCTACTTTATTTAAATATGTGCTTCGAAGCGGTATTAAAACCTACAAAAAAATTCATCAAAAATCAAGCTATGGTAATTTGTAAACATGCTCTTAAAGCCAACTGCAAAACTCCACGCCGAAATACAACTTTGTTGTTAGCCTCTCTTTTGTTGCTTAGCATCGCTGGCTGCAAAAAGGCCCCTCCCCCTCCCCCCAAGGCACATGCTGTCGAAGTGACGAAACCCCTTGTCTGCGATGTCCCTGTCTATGTGGATTATATCGGGCACATAGTAGCTAAGCGAAATGTCGAAGTGATGGCGCAAGTTTCGGGAATACTCACTGCGCAATATTTTGAAGAAGGGCAAGAGGTCAAAAAAGGCGATTTGCTTTTGGTCATCGATCCCAGGCCGTTCGAAGCAGACCTTGCCAAAGCAGAAGCTACAGTAGCTCAAACTTATGCGACCCTCCATTACGATAAAGAAACCACAATCCGTTACGCTCCGCTCGTCCAACAAGATTTTATTTCTCAACTCAATTATGACCAGTATATCACAAACGTTCTCGTCGACGAAGCTGTCGTTGCGCAAAATAGAGCCAGCCTTGAAACGGCAAAAATCAATTTAGGGTATTGTTATATCACAGCGCCCATGGACTGCATCACTGGAAAATTGCAAGTCAAGACAGGAAATTACGTCGATGCCAACTCAAATACCCAACTTACCTTGCTCAATCAAATTCAACCTATCCTTGTTGATTTCTATATCCCCGAGACTGATCTCTTTGCGATTCAGCAGAAGCAGCGTAACGGGAAGCTAA
>JASHXO010000243.1 GCA_030043495.1 Candidatus Rhabdochlamydia sp. | reverse complement strand
CTGTTAAAAATGACGCGATCCACTGCAAAAACATAATTGGCCTTTTTAATTAATTAACATACAAGGACTTAAATTCTTCAAAGCAGCTAAGGCCTAAAAAGACTTCCTCATTAAAACGCAGCTTATAGCAAATCAGATGTTTATGGCTACTTTAAAATAATTAGTTACTTAAATTCTAGAAGCTTGGTTTTGTGTCTCTTAAAAAAAAAAAATCAGTATATGCTTGAAATCAATTCATTTATATGCCATAATTAATGATCAAAGTGAGTATTAGAATCGTTTAATTTATAAAAACAACGTAAATGCGTCTCTAATTGGTAAGCTGCTGATTTAAAGCGATTTCAATATCAATTTAAGACGTTAATTGGAAGAGTTATTTTGATTTTTTGGAGGATTTAAATCATGGAAAAAGAAACCAGCCATCTTGGTGAAGGCTCTATTTCGACTTCACCGGGCAAAAAGGTCGTGTCAATTACGGAGGCGGCGAAAATAAATAACGTCACCCGTCAAGCGATCTATGTTGCTATAAAACAAAAGAAGCTTAAAGCTTCTAAAGATGCGACTCGCTGGACGATTGATTTAGAGGATCTCGAGAATTACCGAAAGCAAAAGTATTCTCGGACTAAATCATTGTTCAACGGTGAGCTTCTTTTTGATAATCATAAAGGCTTCTATTCAGTCAATCAAGTCGCAAAAATGTTAAATGTTCCCGCTCAAAAGATCTATTACGCTACACGTGTAGGTTTGATGAAAGCACACCGCAAGGGTGCTGCGTGGGTTATTCACATTAGCGACGTGAAGCAATACCAGGAAGCATACCTGAGTAAAAAAGCCCAGCGCTCAGAGGCTATGTAATTTCCAAGATGGAAACCGCTCAGGGGTTTTCATCTTGGAAATGAGCGCAATATAAAAGCCCTGAGAACTGATGCGTTACAGAAACCGCCGGAGGGCAAAATGCTTTCGGCGGTTTTTTTCTTTTCATTGATCCCCAATTTAGTTTTAATTAAAAAACTCAAATTCTCAGTTTTTAAATCATTGAAATGCTTTAGTGTTTACTTCAAAAATAAGTATGTTAAAGAAATTTCTAGTGTGAAAAAGACATTTTAAAAATTTTAGTTCTGTGAATTTCTGAGCCTTTTTTATAAATAAATTATTTTAATCTTTTGAAGGGCGTTTTGTTAAAGTAATTGATTTTTAATTATTTAAATCTCAAAAATTTTCCATGCTCAGCAGAGTAAAAACTTTTTGATTTTTTTTTATCCTTTTTGTGCTACCTTTTAACGAAAATTAATAATTACTCTATATAATCATTTGTATAAAAAATAAGGAGACTACTTATGAGCGAAAATAGAGAAGGAGAGCTTACTTGTGATAAGAAATTTGTGACGCTTTCTGAAGCAGCTAAAATTAACAATGTGACTCGGCAAGCCATTTATGTCGCAATCAAGCAGAAAAAATTGCGCGCGTATAAAAATCCGACACGATGGATTATCGATATTGATGATCTTGAACGCTACAGGAAACTGAAATATTCCAGAACCAAATCGATGCATAACGGGGAACTGGTTTTCGATAACAAAAAGGGATTTTACTCGATTCAGCAAGCGGCCAAGATGTTGGATGTGCCTTATCAGAAGATATATTATGCAACGCGAATCGGTCTTTTAAAGGCATCAAGAAAAGGATCGGCTTGGGTTGTACATATTGATGATCTAAAAAAATATCAGGAAAGTTATTTGAATCGACTTATTTCTAATTTTGACGAAGGCTCTTCTTAACTTTTCGCATCTACAATCAGTGTTGTTTTTTCTTTTCGCTAAAAAACACATACGTTCCGTTTTTTAATTCACTTCTTACAAAAGCTATCTCCTTAGAGCATGTTTACAAATGATCATAGTTCGCTTTTTGTGACTTTTTTCGCATCTTCTAACCCAGCTTCTTGCCCTACTTTATTTAAGTATGTGCTTCGAAGCGACATTAAAACCTGCAAAAAAATTCATCAAAAAGCAGGTTATTCAAATTCAGAGAACGTCTCTTATGCAGGAATTCACAGCCTATCCAGATTTGAAGTTATTTGGGTATAAAAAGCCAACACGATAGAATGCTTCTCTTTTTATTTGAGGTTCGAATGAGTTACACTGAACAATGGGATTTAGATTGTTTTTTTTCTGGCGGCAGCGATTCAAAAAGTCTTGCTAAAGAGATGGAAAGGCTAAAAGTCGAGATTCAAGGGCTAGCAAAACTCAAAGAAGCAAAAGACTTCGAAGGACTTGTCCATAAGATGCAAGAAATCGATCTTACTCTGCGTCAGCTCGATGCATTTATTCTATGCTTGCAGTCTCAAAATGTCAAAGATGAACGCGCTGATCAATGGCGCGCTGAATTTTCAGCGTTAGAATCGAAATTTGAAGTCTTTAACAATGAGTTTGATAATCAGCTGAAACAACTTGACCCAAAGGTATTCACGGATCCAAAATTTTCCAACATTCGCTTTATTTTGGAAGAAAGAAGACTTCGGGCCAGCCAAAAGTTGTCGGCAGATAAGGAAAACTTAATTACTGAGCTTTCTGTCGACGGTTACCATGGATGGGGCGATCTGTATCCAACGCTTGTAAGTGAAATCAGGATTCCTTTTGAAATTGAGGGTAAAAAAGAATTCCTTTCTTTTGGCCAAGCTGAAAATAAATTGGCGCATCCTGACCGCAATGTTAGGCAGTCGCTATTTTTTGCCCAGGAAAAGTGTTGGAAGGAAAAAGAGGCCATTTTTGCTCAAGTCTTGAATCGCATTGCTGGATTTCGTCTGCAAGTCTATAAGCGGAGGGGTTGGGAAGATCCTTTGCAAGAACCTTTGTTCGAAAACCGCATGAAAAAACAGACTTTAAAAGCGATGTGGGAGGTTGTGGAAGAACACAAAAAACCGCTTCTTGCTTTCTTGCAGGCTAAAGCTAAGCTTTTAGGCCTTGAAAAACTCGCTTGGTATGATATCGAAGCTCCTCTTTTTGAAA
>JASHXO010000242.1 GCA_030043495.1 Candidatus Rhabdochlamydia sp. | reverse complement strand
GCTTGGTATTTGTGCCGCGTTCGTTTGATCGGTGGCAATAAACGCGGTGCCATTTCTTCATTGAAAAGATATGCAATAGCTTTTGCCTGGGCGATATATTTTTCATGCAAACCAAAACTGGCATGCTGCAACTTGCCGACATGGTCCCAGCCTTCTTGAAGGAAAAAACCGATTTTAGGCAAGCCTAGGGAAATCGTTTCTGTCGCATGAATGGCAATAGAGCCAACTTCCCCTGTATTGCCATTGAGGCCCGAGGGAATATCGATTGCAAGAATGGGCAATTGAGACCGATCGGCGCATTTGATAGCAAGAGCGAGGACATCCTCTGCCTTGCCGTGAAAGCCGGTCCCGACAAGTCCGTCGAGAATGACCCCCTCGGGCTCAAAACGAAAAGATTGTTCACCATGAACATGATGGACAGATCCTCCGCGGGACCGAAATTTTTCATACATGGTTTTACAAAGAGGTCCGCACTTATCGAGAGAATAGATATGGAACGCTGTCGCTTTGAAGCCGCGTTCGAGCAATCGGGTCCCCGCGGCGTAGGCGTCTCCGCCATTATTTCCTTTTCCGACAAGAAGAGTGACGGTTTTAAGAAGATGATGATTTTGAATATAATCTTCTACTGCTTTGGCAACAGCTTCTCCGGCATTTTCCATGAATGCCTGTTCTGAAGCACCCTCTGTGTATGCCATACCTTCGATCCGCGCCATCTCATGTGCAGTAACGATTTTCAAACCTTCTAAAGGAATGTTGTTCATTGTGTGCTTCCCATCTCTATTTTCTTAATATATCGAAAGGAGTCAATTTACAAGAGAGAATGACCAGCATATGAGCCAATTCTGCAGACTACAAGTGTTCTTCTTTGATCGCGCGCTGTAGCAGCGATTTGACAGCATCTCGAGGATTCAGTCCTTCGTAGAGAATCGAATAGATCGCTTGAGTGATGGGTACATCGATGTGATTTTTCTGGGCAAGTTGGAGAGCGGATACACATGTGTACGCCCCTTCGACAACCATCCCGATTTTCTCTTGAGCGACTTGAGGATCGAGCCCTTCGGCGATCAGTCGGCCAAACATATAGTTGCGGCTCAGTTTAGAAAGACAGGTGACGCATAAGTCCCCCATCCCAGAGAGGCCGTTCAATGTCTCCTGTTTGCTGCCTTTGGTGACTGAAAGCTTGCGGATTTCATGGAGGCCACGCGTCATCAAGGCGGCTTTAGTATTGTCGCCAAATCCTAAGCCATCGGAAATGCCGCATGCAATCGCGATGATATTCTTCATAGCGCCACCAAAAGCGACACCGTTCATATCGGCGTTCGGATAGACTCGGAAAAACGGAGTGGCAAAGATCTCGACGATTTGTCGCATTAAATTTGGATCATAGGAAGCGACGACCACGGATGTTGGAAGTTTTTGAATCACTTCTTCAGCGTGACTAGGACCACTGAGACAGCAGATGTTTTTGCGCATTGATTCCCCAAGAACTTGCACAACAACTTCCGGTAAAAGCAGACCGCTATTTTGCTCAATGCCTTTCGAAGTAATCACGATAGGGCAATTGATTCCGCCAAAAGCGAGAACTTGTTCAAAGACAGGACGGATGCCTTTCGAAGTGACAGATTCGACCAAAAGTTCCGCGCCTTCGAGTGCATGTTTTAAATCAGAAGTAAACTCGACGCACTCATCAGCTTGAACTTTGGGAAGCTTGGGATGCTCTCTTTTTTTGCTCAAAGTTTTGGCAAATTCTGGGTTCGCTGTCCAAAGGGCAACTTGATTGTCTTTTGAGGCGAGTAGAGATGCGAGACAAAAACCCCATGTACCAGCACCTAAATAAGCAATTTTCATGCAAATCCCGTTTTTTAAAGAAGATTAACAAAAAGACTCCAGAATTACAACTCGACTTTCAATCGTTGATGGCACAAGAGAAAAATATCTTTAATCCCTAAGGCAGGGATTTTTTTCTTTACTTTCATGTTCTCGATCGTGAGGAAATCACCCTAGTGCTCTGTAAACTTAATTTTTGCAGTTTCGGCTACGTCAAAGCCCCGGGGTTAAACGATCGTAAAGCGCGCTGTATTAATTCATTAACCCCGGGGCTTTGACGTAGCCGAAACCGCAAAAATTAAGTTTACAGAGCACTAGTCTGGGACATTTGAAGAAATCTCTTCTCAGCCCGGCTTGTTCGCCAAAATGCTCAAACGCCAAAAACTTTAACTCATGAGAGAATTACTGGACTTTGTCTATTGAATTGACAAACTCCAGTTATTTACCTATGCAAAATTTGCAAAAGATCGCTGAAAGAACGTCCTCGGTGATATTTGTCCCGATGATCGTTCCCAATTCAGTAAGCACTTTGCGCATGTCAGAGGAAACGAATTCGGGAGAGATATTTGATCTTAGTCCTTCTATCAGAATTTGCAAGGCTAAAATTGCATTCACCAAAGCTTGATGGTGTCGCAAACTAGTGATGACCACTTCCCCCTTTGCTGGAGGCCCTTTTTGCCAGATCAAACGGTCGATTTGTTGTCGCAAAAGATCGAGCCCTGTTCCTTCTTTAGCGGAAATACAGGAAAAATTTGTAAACCCGATCGGAATGGGAGTGGCATGAGGGAGGTCTATCTTATTCCAGATAAGGAGTGTTTTTTCCTTGGGGGCATCGGAAACTAAACGTTGAGATTCTGGGCAAATTCCACGAGAGGCATCGAGAACGAGTAAGATTAAATCGGCTTGCCTCATTGCTTCTCTGGAGCGACGTATCCCTTCTTGCTCGATGATCTCATGGGTATCGCGGATTCCAGCAGTATCGATTAAATGAAAATGAAGATCTCCTAACTTCAAGTCTTCTTCGATGAGATCGCGAGTTGTTCCGGGAATATCTGTGACAATAGCGCGCTCTTTTCCAAGAAGCGCATTCATCAAAGAAGATTTGCCCACGTTTGGCGGCCCTGCCAAACAGAGCGAAATGCCATCGCTGACGATTTTTCCATTATGGAATGTACCAGCCAGTTCTTGCATTTGTTGCAGCACCTCATTTAAAGTGCTAATGACTTCATCCATGGTAGCAAATTCGAGGTCCTCCTCGGGAAAATCGACCCAGGCTTCCAAGATAGCAGCGATATCGATGAGTTCTGTTTGAAAGGAACGGACTAGCTTGGAAAGTTTTCCTTGCAGTTGTTGTTCAGCTGCTTGCAAAGCAAGATCATTCTTTGCTCCGATGAATTGTTGCACTGCTTCTGCTTGAGCGAGGTCGAGCTTGCCATTGATGAAGGCTTTAAAAGTAAACTCCCCCGGTTGGGCTGCTCTTGCGCCTGCTTTTAAAATTGTCTCGAGAACACGTCGGCTGATCAAACTGCCCCCATGACAATGGATTTCGACCGTGTCTTCACCTGTATAAGATTTTGGGGCGAGCATGACAAGTGCAAGGACTTCATCAAGAACATTTCCATCGGAATCGATCACTTTACCGAAATGTGCCGTATGCGTTTTATAGGAGCGTATAGGGCCAGAGAAGATTTTTTCTGCAACCGAGATCGCATCATTTCCAGAAATCCGAATAATTGCGACTCCGCCTTCTCCGGGGGGAGTGGCGATGGCTGCAATCGTATCTCCAGGTTGGTAAGGCCGATGGATAAATTCCATAATTTTTTTGATGAAAAATTTCAGAGAGAGATCATAGCGGATTTACATTTAAAAAATCATCATGTTGTAAGCCTTGACAGCAATTCCAAATTTGTACTGATTTATCAGTACTTCTCTCGGAAACTCTGTGTAAAAAATATTTTAAATTTGCAAAAGATATCTCTATTGTTTTTTTTATAATAAGACTATGATTTCTAAATCTGAAATCAATAAAAATAAATAAGGATGAAAAAATTATGACTATACCGAAACAACCTGAAGCATCGGGAAAAAAACATTTTTCAACCACCCGCGATTTTGAGGCTCCTTGCCAAAATCTGCTGGCAAATTCGTCCGGCAGCGGCGCGGACTTGGGCCGCCGTCAGGCAAGGGGGTCCAAAAGAGCGATTTTCCTCTGGAGTGGAGTTTTGCAGTTGGCTCAAACTTTGTAGGATATTTTTAGATACAACGTAAAGCTGCGGTGATCAACTTAGCGAGTTCAGGTTCCCCCTCGACCTTGCTTAATGCTGTTTTGATCGCCTTCTGAGCTTGAGAACTGTTATAGCCTAGATTGATCAGTGCGGAGATGGCATCTGCAACGGGACCTGTTTTCTCTTCCGTATTTTGCAGCTGCGGCGCAATCGCTGATTTGTCCATGCCTTTTTTAATTTTATCGCGCATTTCGACAACCAGCCGTTCGGCCGTTTTTTTGCCTATTCCTGGTATTTTACAAATGAGATGAATATTGTCTTGGCTAATGGCCGCTTGTAAGTCGCGGATTTCCATATGGCCGATAAGGCTGAGTGAAGTCTTAGGGCCTATTCCGGAAACCTCGAGCAGATTTTCGAAAAGGTCGCGTTCATGCCGTGTTAAAAATCCATATAATTTTTGAGAATCTTCGCGGACGACAAATGAGACGTAAAAAATAATCCAAGAACCAATAGCAGGAAGTTTGGAGAAGTTGTTGAATGGGATCAGCAGGCTATAAGCTAAACCTTGCACTTCGAGGACTGCTTTTGCAACGGAAGCTTCGATTAGCGTGCCTTTGATGTATTCGTACATAATGAAATCCGATGGTGAAAGCTTAATGTGTTCGCATGGCACACTGCTAATGCAAGGGCATCAGCAGCATCTTCAGGTTCTGGAAGAACAGGGAGCTTCAACAGAAGCTGGATCATCTTTTGCACTTGTTCTTTACTTGCACCGCCATTACCGACGACAGCGAGTTTGGCCTTTTTCGGCGCGTATTCATAAATGGGAATATTGCGTTTTGCAGCAGCAAGAAGCACGATACCGCGCGCCATGCCTAACTTAATGGCGCTTTGCACATTTTTATAAACGAATTGAGTTTCAACAGCAACGGCATTCGGAGCATATTTCTCGAGGAGCATTTCTAAACTGTCAAAAAGAGCGAGATAGCGGGCGGGAGGACTCAGATTGACAGGAGGACGAATACAACCAAAATCAATAGGTTCGAGTTGGGGTTTGTTCCCAACTTTAATAATTCCATATCCAGTAATGCGCGTCCCTGGATCGATGCCAAGAATGATCTGTGTGTCATTTGGATGAGAAGTCATAAATCAGATAAGACCATTCAATCGACCATAAGGAATTTCGAGAGTTTTTCCAAAACTGCTAATGGCGCTGTTTGCGGGTCAACCAGTGCAGAGGGCGGGACGACAAAAGTCTGTTCTAGAGCATATTGACCTGCAATTGCTGCATGAGAAACTTGGTCGGTAAACACGGCCCAGCAAGAATTTGAGGGAAATTCCCAGTAGTTTTTAGGACATGTTTGTTGAAATTCTTCATTTTCTTTTAAAAAATTGTGCAGATTCAACATGAATACATCATAAGGAGAGCGTAAGCTGATAGGCAGGCCCAATTTTTTGGCGATCTTCATCAGTGCACGAAATGGTGTATTCTTGCGAGGAAAAGGAACTTTTTTGCCTCCGTATCTTTTGGCAAGCACTTCAAATGGATCAGAAGTAATCCATTTTCGATGATGTACAGGATTGATATTCGTAAAAAATCTTAAAATTCGATTCCCATTCATAGGGCGGGTTGGAAAAGAGTCAACATGTAAAAGATCGTTGCGTGCACGGGTGCGAAGCGGCCTGCCCTTTTCTTCAAATGGTCGAAAACTCGCATAATCGATGCGCCATTTTGAATCATAAGGAGAGAGTAGTTGCGAAAGAAAAGTTGAGCAAGATTTTGAATAGAATTGCATGATTCCTAAAAGCCGTTTTGACTGCTGCTCTGATAAACTCATTGCATTGCTGATCGTATTTGATTTGGGCTTGTAAGCGATGTTCTTATGATTTTTACCGCCCGTTTGCCTTTGAGCAAACAGAAATTGAAGATCGTCATTCGGGAATGCAAAAGGGATGTAGGGGATAAATAAAATGTTTCCTGCCTCGAGCTCTTTACAATAACGATCTCTAAGTCCCTTCGAAGAAAGAAAATCAGCTAGGACGTTTTTTTCTATTGTTATCAACTTAGTCATGTTAAAGCCTCTTAAAAGGTGTTTATCTTTTCAGAAAGATAATGTGCCAGCCCTCGATGATGTCTTTCAAGCCATTTTTTAAACTTCTCTGTTTGTAAGAGAAGCTCAGCTTTCATTAACTGAGAATCTTTTAAAGATAAGTTGTCATGATAGGAACCGATATCAATTTCAATGACTTTGTCTTCAAGCAGGCCAAAATTAGTGCGTACATTGAAATCTCGATCCGCAATGCCTTGTCGACATCGCTCAGTAATTAATTCTAGCATGGAATCGATGTATCGTTTGCACAGCTCTAAATTGTTTTGTTTGATGAGTTTTTTAAATGTTTTGCGGATGGGAGCTGCTTTTTTTTGAATCACAAAATCCGCACTGCTAAGTTCAATTGTGTGGGCAATCATCAACTTATCATAGATGACCAATTTTTGTTGGATCAGGGGATCGCTTGAAAATTGTAAATAGACCAGTCCTGTTTGTTCTTTAAATTTTTCAAAGGCAGTCTTACAGCTTTGAACGAGATAAGAGTGGGTTTGATGTCGATGTTTTTCTAAAAGCTTTACTCGCCAGTAATCAAAGGAAAAAGGAAAAGAAATCGTGCTCAGCCAATTCCAAAAATGCATGTGATGAAGTTTGAAAAATTTAATGATTGTTTTTCCGTCCGCACCGATAAAAATAAAACATTGGCCTCCCTTTGCATAAAAATAAAAAGGTTGGCTGAGGAGATGGGAGACTTTTGAGAGTTCTTCTCCGGAAATTTGAACATGCCTTCCACTTTCAAGCTTGTAATCAGAGATAATTTTGGAAACGGCAAATCCTGCAGTCATTTTATGGCAAAATCGCCCGATACAGGCAAATGCGCAAACGAGGAGGGCGATCTGTAAAATCACTGTGTGGATTTTAAAGCGTTTTCGGAGATTTGAAAAAAATGGGCGGAATAGCGAGATCACAGATTGAGCCTAAAGTTAAATTCTTTTTATACCCAAACAGCTTGAAAAAATGACTTTTCAACTGCCTTTAGAGATGTTCTCAGAATATTAAATTGCCATACTTAGAGTGTACAAAATTCCCTGTCCCTTGGTATTTTTCTTGTCTATGGGACATTTTGTCTTAGAGCATGTTTATTTTGTAAACATGCTCTTAGTGGGTTTCTTTTTTAAAAGCAGTGTATAATGGTTGACTTTACTTTGGATGAACGCTACTTTGAGAAAGGCTTGAGAAAGTTTAAAAAATATTTTAGGATTTAATCATCGTCAATGGAATCTCTTCGTAGCTTAACGCCGCGGAACATCATTGTGCGTATGCCAAACTGGATCGGTGATCTTGTCATGGCCACGCCAATCCTCTCCGATTTAAGAAAGGCTTACCCAGAGGCTTATATCACTGCAATGTGCCGTTCTCCCATATGCGAACTGTTAAAAGAAGATCCTGAGATCAACGAATTATTTTGTTTTAGTAAGGCCAGTGGGTTTGGACGAAGAATGGAAAGACGGAATATCATCGAAAAGTTGCGGAATGGTAAATATGATTTAGGGATTTTGCTGACCCATTCTTTTTCTTCTGCATGGTGGTTCTGGCTGGGTAAAGTACAAATGCGACTAGGTTATGAATGCAATGGGCGCAAGCCGCTTCTGACTCACAGCCTCCCTTTTCCTAAAAATATTCAAAATCAGCATCTTGTCGTCACTTATAAAATGCTGCTCGGTCCTCTCGGAATTCCGATCTCTGATACTCCCCCCCGCCTCTATTTATCTCCAAAAGAACTCAATGACGCCCGCACACTCCTACGCCAACATGGAGTGCCCGATGGTGCACTGATTGTGGGCATCAATCCAGGGGCCACCTATGGATCTGCCAAATGTTGGTTGCCTGAACGATTCCGCGAAGTCACCGAACGATTGCTTCGAGATAAAGATATTTACATCGTCTATTTTGGAGATCAGGCGACAGTATCGCTGGTCAAAGAAATTTGCACTGGCCTGCCTCCACGAGTGATCAATCTGGCAGGCTTGACTTCTTTGCGCGAGCTCTCCAGCTTAATCATTCATTGCGATGTGATCCTGACCAATGACAGTGGACCGATGCACATCGCCGATGCGCTTGGTACACCGATCGTTGCCCTTTTTGGATCGACGAGCGAAATTATCACTGGCCCTTACCGTTCGGGTACTCTTATCCATAAACACGTCGAATGTTCTCCTTGTTACCAACGCACTTGTCCCATCGATTTTCGCTGTATGAAAAGAATTGAGGCCGATGAAGTCTATGAGGCCATCAACAAGATCTTGAACGCCAAGCGTTCTAAATTACGTGTAATTGCTTGAAATATGATAAAGAACCTTTGGAGAAGATACGGGATTAATCCCTTCGATGCCTTTTTAAAAAATGCGAAGAAAGCTCAGCATCGGCGTTTCCTCATTTGCTGGAACCGCGGTTTAGGAGATATTCCCCTTGGGCTTTACGCACTGGTGCATCGCATCCGCATGTTCATTCCTGACGCTAAAGTGACTTTTGCTACGCGGGACGATCTTGCCGATGCGTTCAAAATGTTAGACGGAGTTTCCACTCTTATCGATCCCGATTGGAAACGAGGCGTACCTTTTGATTTGAAGAACACCCTCAATAAATCGAGCTTTTCACTTTCTGATTTTGATGTGGTATTGGAACATCCTGATCCAACGCGATGGTTGATGTGGCAACTCGGCAAGCTAATTCCGAAATTATCATGGAGATTAGAATGGGATGTTCTTCATAAAAATTTTGACTTCCATCCTACCAAGCCCAAAATTGGCGTTCACGTTCAAACGGAAACAAATTACGCTTATGAAAAGAATTGGCCGATAACTTCCTGGAAAGAATTTTTCCAAAGAGCTGTTGGTGAAAAGAACGCTGAAATCATCCTCTTTGGATTTACTCCAAAGCCTGTTATTGAGGGAGATGGAATTGTCGACTTACGAGGAAAAACCTCTCTACTTGAAATGTTGTCGATCATCAAAAATCGCTGCCGCTATCTCCTTGTTCCTGATTCAGGAGTATTATCGATCACTTATTATCTAGATGCCTCTTTTCCCATCGATATCGTTTCGCTCTGGTCCGATCCGAGACAAGGAGTCCTTAAACAAAGAGTGGCTTCTCCCAATCCATTTTTACGCCATACTCCGCTTATTGCAAGGGATCGAGATCTCCGCAATGTAAATGTAGCGTCAGTCATGCATTCTCTTTTCTCTGAGGACGTATGCTAGAATCTCTCATCCGCGAACTCCTATTCAAACTTGGCCAGCAACAGTTGCTAACTGGAATTGAGCGCCTCTCTGCTTCAGAACTCCAAGAGTTTGCACAAAGTCTGCAAAAATACACTCCTGCACTTGCGGCCAAACAAAAAGAGGCTGTGTTTCAATCGAAAACATTTTCTAATTCCGATCTTCATCCTTATCTCAACTATGAACAAAGTGGCAACCTAGAAAACCGCAAACATGGTGAATCGTTGATCCGCCAGGGGAAAGTCGGCTGTTTGGTCTTGGCAGGCGGCCAGGGAACGCGTTTGGGTTTTGACGGTCCCAAAGGGAGTTTTCCCGTTAGCCCCATTAAAGGAAAAAGTCTGTTTCAGCTTTTTTGTGAGAGGACAAAGGCGGCAAGTGTTTGGTCGGGGCATTCTTTGCCTTTATGCATCATGACATCTGCTTCAAATCATGTACAGACTGTCGAATTTTTACAAAAACACAATTATTTCGGCCTTCCTTCATCGCAGGTCTTTTTCATCGAACAAGAAATGCTGCCTTTGCTCGATAACCGCGGGCATTGGCTATTAGAAAGCCCGGGAAAAATTGCTGAAGGGCCCGACGGCAATGGGCATGCTTTGCATCTGTTTTTTGGACTGGGCATTTGGGAAAAGTGGAAGGCTTTGGGAATCGAATATCTCAACGTTATATTTGTCGACAATGCTTTAGCCGATCCATTCGACCCAGAATTTGTCGGTTTCTCCGAGCGTACAAAGGCCGATGCTGCCTTAAAAGCCGTAGAGCGTCTTTCCCCTGATGAAAAAATGGGTATTCTCGCTGAGTGCGACGACAAACTTAAAGTCATCGAATATTCGGAAATGCCTTCCAAAGCTTCGCAATTTGCACTTTCGAGCACGGGAATGTTTTGTATTTCGATGGAGTTCATCCACTATCTTTATCAAGACCTAAATGTCGAATTTCCGTTGCATTTGTCCCGTAAAAAAGCTCCAGTGCTTCTCGGCACATCGAAGGGATTTGTCCAAGAAATTGCGCAGATCTGGAAATGCGAGAGATTTATTTTCGACCTTTTGGACTATACGCGCACTAGCGCAGTTCTTGTCTGCCCAAGGAACAAAATCTACGCTCCATTGAAAAATGCAGCCGGAGAAAAAAGTGTCGAGACAGTCAAACTGGCGCTGCTTTTGCATGACCGTGAAATTTATCGCGCATTGACTGGTCTTTTGCCGAAAGCATCCGCATTTGAGTTGGATCCAGCATTTTATTATCCAACCGAAGAACTCAAGCTAAAGTTAAATCAGCAGCAAATCTCAGATCAAGATTACGTCTCATCTGTTTGATCCAATTTTTTTCTAAAACTAAAAATGAACCTAACTATTTATGCACTGTTAAATTTTTTATTTGATAAAAATTCAATGAATTCCGTACACACTGGAAATATACCGATGGTATTTTCCATTTCTATGCACAATTTTTTGTGCCCAAAATCAAGGTTAATGAGGAGAAAAAAACATGAGCAAACAAGAAAAATGGACCAAAGAACGATATGAAGCCTTCAATAAAGCTTGGGCCAAGATCATTGCAAAAGCATGGAGCGATGATGCCTTTAAACAGAAACTGCTTAAAGATCCTTTACCCATTTTCAAAGAATACGGGATCGAATTTCGTGGGATGACGTGTAAAATCCATGAAAACACTGAAAAAGTGATCCACTTCTCACTTCCAGAAAAACCTCCAGGAGAGATTACAGAAGAATCTTTGAAGAAGATCTCTGGAGCAGGACAATATCATTCTAACGCGAGTTGTGGATAATCCACAACTTGCGTTACTAACTGTATCAAAATGTCCTCGGGATAACATTAAGTCTAAAGTAAAAATATGAAAAATGAAAAAGAATGGAATAAACAAGAACAAGAAGCTTTTCGCAGAGTATGGGCCAAAATTGTTGCAAAAGCATGGAGCGATGCTGCGTTTAAGCAACGTCTGATCAAAGATCCACGATCTGTGCTCAAAGAAAACGGCATAGAGCTTCCTCCTAGTATAGAATGCAAAATAGATGAAGATAGTGAGAAAGTGCTTCATCTTGTATTACCCAAAAAACCCTCTGGTGAACTCACAGAAGAATCTTTAAAAAAGATCGCTGCAGCAGGAGGAGAGGGTAAGTGCGGAGGAACGTGCGGAGGCTGTGGGGCCACCGCAGCCCGTTAAGCTGCGCAAAGATGGGAATATCGCAAGTGATGAGTATTTCCTTAGTCGATAATAGTGAATCTATTTCTTGGAACCCTTGCTATCGAGTCGAATGCATTGAAGATGAAGGAATTTTTCTTTTCTCGGAGCAGGATAGGATCTTTCTAGAGGGAAGGCCCTATCTGCTGCTATGCCCGTTTCTCAAAGAGGGAAAGTACAATGCAGACACATTGGTGGATTTACTTCAAGAGCAGGTCTCTGCTAGCGACCTTTATTATGCCCTCTTTCGCCTAGAGAAAAGGGGGTTTATTCAAGCTAAAGCCACTCGATTTTCTCAAGAAATCTCGGCGTTTTGTGGTTTATTGCAGATTTCTGAACAGAAAGCTTTTGATCGCTTGCAGTCGACAAAAGTCTTTTTAACATTTTGTGCAGAAAAGGTCGATTCAGACTTTATTTCACTGTTGACCTCTTTACATGTTCAACTTGTCAGCGATCCTAATCAAGCAGACTTTTCAGTCGTTGTTGCTAAAGATTATCTCCAGCGGGAGCTATCTGATTTTAATGCTTTTGCGTTGAGAAAGAATCATCCCTGGCTACTGGTCAAGCCCTATGGGAGTCAACTGTGGATAGGACCCCTATTCTTGCCTGAAGAAACGGGCTGTCATGAATGCCTTGCCTTTCGATTACAACGAAATCGAATGGCTGAATCTTACGTGCAAAAAAAGAAAGACTTAAAAGAGTTTTTCCTCCCCTCCCACGCTATGTTAGCAAGCACGCAAAAGATCGCTTTAGGCTTGACTGCCACAGAAGTGTTTAAATACATTGTCGCTGGACAAAACGACATTTTAAAGAATAAACTATTAACAATAGACACCTTAACTCTGCACCAGCAGGTGCATGTTTTGTCAAAACGCCCACATTGCACTTCCTGCAGTATAACGACATCTCATCTATATCGGGAGCCTTCCCCACTCTTGCTCGCATCAAAGAAAAAAGAGTATTCTAATCAGGGAGGGTATCGCTGCCTATCCGCGGAAGAGACTTTTGAAAAATACTCCTCCCAGATCAGCCCGATCACTGGAGTTGTTCTAGATCTAGAATGTGTTTCTAATAGCCCAACTATTCATGTTTATGCAGCGGGAGCTAATCGAGCAATCCCTGATATCCAAAAGGGAAGGAACGTGAGAAATTTTCGCGCATTTAGCGGCGGTAAGGGAGTGACAGATGTCGAGGCTAAGGCAGGATGCTTGTGTGAATGTATTGAACGCATGTCTGGAGAATTTCATGGAGATGAAAGGCGAATTCAAGCCTCTTTCCTTCAGTTAGAGACAAAGGCAATCCATCCTCATCGCGTTGTTCTCTATAGCTATCGCCAATACCAAGAGAGACAAACCACCAATCCTCTTGCGCATCGATTCCATAAAGTCAGCGACCCTTTTATCGAGGATGCAATCATAGATTGGAGCCCGATCTGGTCATTGACAGAACAGTGCTACAAGTATTATCCTACGGCATGTTGCTATTACAGCTTTTCTCAAGGAGGAACCTGGAAGATTTCTGCAGATTCCAATGGATGTGCCGCGGGCAACTGCATAGAAGAAGCGATCTTACAAGGTTTTTTTGAACTTGTGGAGCGGGATAGCATAGCCATCTGGTGGTATAATAGATTACAAAGACCTCTGATCGATTTGGAAAGTTTCCAGATTCCCTACATTGAAAAGCTGTTAAAAGAGTATGAACAGATGGGCAGAGAGGTTTGGGTTTTAGACATCTCTTCGGATTTAGGGATTCCTGTTTTTGTGGCCCTTTCTCGTTTAAAACAGAGCGAGCAGGAAAAAATTTTTATCGGATTTGGAGCACATTTAGATGTCCGTATCGCCTTGCTACGATCACTGACAGAGATGAACCAATTTTCAACATGCTCACCTTTTTGGGAAGAAAATCCCTGCGATGAGCAAGACCGAATCGATAAACAGATCGTCTATGATTGGATGACGCGCGCCACAATAGAAAACCAACCTTTTCTGAAAGGGTCTTCGATCAAATCTTCTAAAGACTTTCCTATGTGGGAATCGCCTGACCTGTTAGAGGATATTAAGCATTGCCAAAAAATCGTGGAATCCCAGGGCATGGAGTTTCTTGTTTTAGATCAGACAAGAGCTGAAATTGGCTTAAACGTCGTCAAAGTGATCGTTCCTGGCCTCAGACACTTCTGGCCGAGATTCGCGTCAGGCCGCCTTTATGAGGTCCCTGTAAAAATGCAATGGCTAAAAGAATCTCGAAAAGAGTCTGAACTCAATCCTATTGGTATGTTTCTGTGAAATTCAAATTAAAATCAGGTCTTACTCTAAGTAAGGAAAATGAAGATGTAAAAATCTTCCAAGGCCCCGATCCCATTTTGACGTGCAAAGGGTTTTCTTCAATCATAGAAAGGATCTTCTCCTCGTTGGCTTTTGAACAAGAAGAGGAAGATCTCGTAGGCAAAATGCAGGCGGAAGAGGGCGATTTGAGTCTTTTGTTCTATGCTTTGGAGCTACTTAAAAAGCAAGGTCTCTTCATTTATAAAACTCAACTCGTAGAACTCACTCCTTTTAATGCGCGATTCCAATTTGAAGGCCGACTCTCTGAAGATCCTTATCAACTTTCCCGTTTTGTCATTTGCAGGCCGAGCTCTGAAGAGATTGTGCTTGAAACCCCCTTAAGCTCGGCCCAAATCGTAATCCGAGAACGAACAGGCATGGATCTGTTTTACGTCTTAAAAAAACCGATCCTTTTTTCGGAGATCCGCAGACAATTCTCACACCTCTCCTTGAAAGAACTCCAGGAAACCTTAACTTTGCTCTCCTCTGCAAAGGTTCTCTCGACGACAAAAGAAGATGAGGCCTCTTCTCAATGGGAGTACCATGACCTTTTTTTCCACTCGAGAAGTCGAGCAGGTAGACATCACTCGCCTTATGGAGGAACTTATCGTTTTAAGGGGAAAGTTCCTCCTCTACCCGGCGTAAAAAATTGCCCGTCGAAAAAGATGCTTCCACTCCCCAGCTTTGAGGAGGAAAGTGACAAGTCCCTCAATACTGTTTTAGAGGAGAGAAAATCGATTAGAACTCACGGATCAAATCCTATCTCTCTCGAACAGCTCTCTGAGTTTCTTTTTCGCTGCGCAAGAGTAAAAAAAATGCACGTCATGGACGACCAAGAATTCACCTCCCGACCTTACCCTGGAGGCGGAGCACGCTATGAACTGGAATTATATCCAGTGGTCCACCAGTGCAAAGGTCTACCTCAGGGAATTTACCATTACCACCCTTTAGAACATCAACTCTGTGAAGTATCGGGATTTTCCCTCTCTGCGGAAAAATTACTAAAAAATGCATGCCGGTCTTCTGCAAAAAAAGAATATCCCCAACTCCTCATCGTCATCTCTGCACGCTTTTCCCGAGTTTCTTGGAAATATCAATCCATGGCTTATGCCTTGATCCTAAAAAATCTCGGCATCCTCTATCAAACGATGTATCTCGTCGCTACAGCGATGCAGCTCGCCCCTTGCGCACTTGGCGGTGGAGATTCTGATCTCTTTTGCGAGGCGATTGGTACAAATTATCTTGAAGAAACAAGCGTGGGGGAATTCATGCTCGGTTCGACTGTCGCTCCAGACTTCGATCCTCAAATGATCTGAATTTTAGGGAGTTTTTCTGAATCAATCCTAGTGCTCTGTAAACTTAATTTTTGCAGTTTGGGCTAACGTGAAAGCTCCCGCGGTTAAACGATCGTAAAGCGCGCTGTATTAATTCAATACAGCTAGCTTTACGATCGCTTAACCCCGGGGCTTTGACGTAGCCGAAACCGCAAAAATTAAGTTTACAGAGCACTAGCAACTTCCTCATTATAGGACGGAATGATGACCAAAAAGGAAAAAGCAAAACAAATCCTGCGCATTCTTGAAGAGCTCTTTCCCAATCCGGCAATTCCTCTTTTGCATAAAGATCCTTACACGCTATTGATCGCTGTCCTTCTTTCCGCACAAAGCACGGACGTGCGTGTGAATCAAGTTAGCCCGCACCTCTTTGCTAAAGCATCGACACCCGAAAAGATGCTGTCTCTTTCCATCGAGGAAATTGCTACAGTCATCAAATGCTGTGGGCTCAGTAACACAAAGGCCAAAGCGATCTGGAATCTTTCAAAGATATTGCTTGAGAAGCATCACGGCAAAGTTCCCGCCTCATTCTCGGAATTAGAGGCATTGCCTGGAGTTGGACATAAAACAGCTTCCGTCGTCATGATTCAGGCATTTCATCAACCTGCATTCCCCGTCGACACACATATCCATCGCTTAGCCAAACGTTGGGGCTTGAGTTCGGGAAAAAATGTCAAACAGACGGAGAAAGATTTAAAAGCGCTTTTTCCCAAAAAGGCATGGAATAAATTACACCTACAGATGATCTATTTCGGAAGAAAATATTGCCCTGCACGCGGACACAAGAAAGAAAAATGCCCCATTTGTAGACTCTTTTAAAATCACAAAGCTCTTCCCAAAGACTGACCTAATAGTCCTCGCACTTCCATCGTTTTCATCGGGGTATCGATCAAATCTTGATCGAAGGCGATCCTTCCAAATTCAAACAATAAAATAAGACAGGAACCCCCGAAAGAAAAATAACCTTTTTCTTCACCCTTGGCATAAGATTCACCCGGAACATACGTCTGATGAATACTTCCTACATAGGTTGCTCCCACTTCAATATACTGTACCTTGCCAAAATTCCGAGTTTTTAGCGAAGTGATCATGCGTTTATTTTCACTCAAGATTTTGATATTGCGCACGAGGGCCATCGGATTAACAGAAAATAATGGACCATTGATTAGACGGGCTTTGCTTGGAGTGCATTGACAGGGAAAATGAAAACGATGGTAATCGACAGGACATAATCGTGCGATCACCATCGCCCCTTGGGCATACTGGCCGGCCAATTCTTCATCTTGTAACAGATCCTTGAGAGAAAACTTTTTTCCTTTGACCCAAAATCCTTCTGCCTTCTCGATATTTTGAAAAACTAGATAACGCGCATCTGCAGGAAGAATAGCCACATCATTGCCACTAGCAATAGGCCGGCATTCAGGCTTTAAATGACGAATGAAAAATTC
>JASHXO010000241.1 GCA_030043495.1 Candidatus Rhabdochlamydia sp. | reverse complement strand
ATATACGTTGAAAAAAATCCTCGTGAATTTAGTCCTAATGTCAAAGAAGAAAATAATACCATCCCTGCTGAAAAAGAAGTAGCGATAGAATGTATACGTGAGGGTAGCTGGTTATCCACCGACAAGGGCTTCTTCTACATTAAAAAGCTAGCCCAACAAGGAAAAATCTCCATCATTACTGAAGATATCCGCAATGTAAGAACATTCGAAAGTATTGCAAAAATCTTAAACAGTCACGAAATTCCCATTGACACACTCTATGTCAGCAATATTTGTGAATATATGTATTCTGAAGATGACAAAAATAGTTTTGTCAAGACAGTAAGATGCTTATTTACCTATGAGACAAAATTGATCCAGGCTACTCATAATCTAGTCCAAACGACATTGCATGGAAGTGAATTCATTAACGGAAAAATTGGTCAAAACGAACTCTTTAAGGCGCAAGTGAATATTGATGAAATCACTGATCAAGATTTTGAAACTGTAGCTGTTACTATTGAAGAAGTCATTGATGAAGACCCTAAAGTTATCACCGTTAAAGATGCCGCTGATGTAGAGCTTGAGCTTCTAGCTGCAAAATTAGAGAAAACTAATCTCTAAAAGTGTAGCATCGCATTTGTTGGAATAAAGCCATCTTCCATAAGCCGGCTAAGATATTTCCTTTTCCAGGAGGGCAATGGCTGCTCTGGAGAAGCGTCTTTCCGGAGGAATGTAGATAGCTTCCGGATAGTAGATTTCAGAATGTTTTTTCTGATCCAAATTAGGCTCGCGAATAAGCTCGATGAGCCTTCCTTTTAAAGGAAAGCAAATCCTTTTTGCATTTTCATCAAATAGTTTTAATGGAAAGTAACATTTTACTTCAGGAATTTGCATACCAGGGAATTCTCCCCACGGGAATATGTCGCCATCAGCATTTGCATGTTGTGGAAGAGATACTCTATAATTTAGGTTAACGAATTGATTTCCAATGATTGCTTTATCTACAGCGCTTAAATTAAATTCGCCATTTGCAACAATATGGACATGATATTTTTCTGTGATATTATTAAGTTCTTCATAAATTTCTTTTGCCGATAAAGAATGGAACCGCTCTTCGATTTTTTTTAATTTGTCTAAATAATTTGGACAAAATGTTTCGAGTTTTTGAGAAGTCATTTTTGAAAAATTATTCCCTTTTTGTTCGATAGTCTCTTTAAAATAAGGAATCAGTTTTTCTTTCAATGTTCTTTCAGCAACAGAGCTCCATACTTTGTTCACTTGCATGCATCCCACACAATCCTCATAAGGAAGGGCATCAAATATGCTCTTGAGTAACTCTTTAGGTAAAGCACCTATTCCGTTGACTGCCATTATCACCTCTTAATTTCTGTGTGTACAGGATTTTAACAAAAACTATTATTTAATTCTGCATCTGATTTACAACTAAATCAAATAATTGATTTTCAAGTCGTTGTGTCATAAAATAGCTGTCTAATTTAAAAAAATTACTTATAGTTGCTTCATTAGTGGCCGGCAATTTGTTTCGATTTTAGATGTTAATTATTTATAATCAGCCAACTAGTGCTCTGTAAACTTAATTTTTGCAGTTTGGGTTAACGTGAAAGCTCCCGCGGTTAAGCGATCGTAAGGCGCGCTGTATTAATTCAATACAGCTAGCTTTACGATCGTTTAACCCCGGGGCTTTGACGTAGCCGAAACCGCAAAAATTAAGTTTACAGAGCACTAGTAAAATAATTTTATTTAAAACTTTTTTAAAACTCGCCATTTCCTATAATTACAATTAGGAAGATGATTTAGAGACATTCTCTGAATTTGAACAATTTGATTTTTGATGCATTTTTTCCGCTTTTAAAGTCATCCTGCAGACATAGTTAAATTAACTGCAGGATGTTTTTAAAAGCCGCGAAAAGCAGGTTATTCAAATTCAAAGAGTGTCCCTTATCAAAGGCCTATTGTTGGGAAATCAATAACTCATAATAAAAAACATCATGGATCTAATTAAGTATGGCGATTGAAAAAGTTCTCATCGTCGATGCCGATGTTTCCAACTGTAGCTTCCTTAAAGAACTTCTTCGCAAGCGAAAAAGCGAAGTCTTCATCGCTGAAAGTGGTCCCATCGCTCTAGAGTATCTCCGTCAACATCTTTTTGATCTTATTATTAGCGATTTACAGATCCCTGGCACGAGTGGATTAGAAATTCTCAAAACTGTCAAAACTCAAAATTCACAAACTCTCGTTATTCTTGCTACAGCATATGCCAGTATAGAGAACGCCGTCGAGGCAATGCGCCTGGGAGCGTTTAACTATTTGCTCAAACCTTTTAATGCTGAAACAATTGAAACGATGCTCGATAAAGCTCAAGCGCATATCGATCTGATCCAAGAAAATTACTACTTACGCGAAGAGATTTCAACGCAACCCGATCGCAAGAAGCAACTTCTCATTGCCGAAAGCGAAACCATGAAGAAAATCTTAAGCGATGTCAGCAAAATTGCCAAAAGCTCCTCTTCCGTCTTTATCAGCGGGGAGTCCGGCACGGGAAAAGAGGTGATCGCCCATGCCATCCATGCGCAGTCTCATCGTAGTTTGCAGACCTTCGTCAAAGTCAATTGCGCTGCTATCCCGACCACCCTTCTCGAATCAGAATTTTTCGGGCACGAAAAAGGCGCCTTTACGGGCGCAATCAATAAAAAGCTCGGCCGTTTTGAGCTCGCCGATAAAGGGACGCTTCTACTCGATGAAATTTCCGAGATTCCTCTAGAACTTCAAGCGAAACTGTTGCGGGTTGTCCAAGAAATGGAATTTGAACGGGTCGGCGGAATCCGGCCGATTCATGTCAATGTGCGCTTAATTTCTACTTCTAATCGCTCGATGAAAGAAGCGGTTGAACACAAGCTTTTCCGCGAAGACCTCTATTATCGGCTCAATGTGGTCCCGATTCATATTCCCCCTTTGAGGGAGCGCAAAGAGGACATTCTCCCTCTTGCTGAGTTTTTCCTGAAACGGCTTTGTGGAGAGAATCAAAAACCTATTAAACACTTATCCACTGACGCCAAACAAAAATTGATCCAATACAATTGGCCAGGCAACATACGAGAGCTTGCCAACGTTATCGAACGAAGTGTCGTGATGAACACTACCGATCTTCTTGAAGCCCATCAAATTTATGTCGAATTGGCCTGCTCGGTTAAAGAGGCCCCTTCTTACACTCTCCCTAAAGGAATAACGATTGCTGAATTGGAAAAACGCCTCATTTTGGAAACCCTTACGCGGGAAAAAAACAATCGCACGAAAGCAGCTCAAGTTCTCGGTATCAGTATCCGCACTTTACGCAATAAACTTCAGGTTTATCGAGACGAACAATCGCTAACACTTTTTTAACCCGATTGGTGAACTATCAGGTAACAGCGACAATTACCTCTGCAAATGAAAGAGTGCGATTTCGCTATCGATAATTTCTTTCCATTGCCGCCATTTCGCAATCTTAAACTCCAAAGAAATCCGCCGTTGCTGCTCTTCTGCACAGTGAGGAGAGATATAAAAGGCGCGGTCTAAGAGTTTATCGAGAGCGGGCCCCAGAGAAGGAAAGAGGCATTCAAAAGCTTTTTCCTCTTGAAAATCGATCTCGAGGATTGTCATTTTTCCCGTAGGAAAAGATATTCGTCCGAGAGGAAAGAGATCTTTTACTCTTTCTAGCTCCTCAAGCATTTCTTCGGCGATGCTGCCGAGGCGGAGCAAACTTTCGCTCACTTCCTTCATCTCGCGGAAGATCTTTTCTTTGGAAAGAGGCATTTTGAGCTTCTGGATCTCAGCATGGACGAGCGCACGCAGGTCGAGCTCTTGATTTAGAGCTGTAGCAGCCTCGGAGAACGGTACGTTGGGAATCCCTGGGAAGCCAATCCCTGCTTCAGAGACATTGATGAAGCGCGATTCGGGATGGGCCTTAGCATAAGCGGCGATACATTCGGATTCCATCACCCACTTGACGAGCGTGTGGACATAATGGCCTCGGATGTCTTTACGTTTGAGCAAACGTTCCGGTGATTTTTTCTCACGCCGCTTTTCTCCCATGTCGATGTGGGAAGAGGGTAGAACTCCCTCTGCATAGCGCTGTGTTCCGCTATAAGCGAGGTCGATCCCACTTAAAAAAATGGGATGGCAGCCCATTTCAACTGCAAGCGCAATTGCAAGCGTGGTCACGGAAAGCGCTTCCGATCCCAGCTCTGGTCCGATCGGGTCTCCTTCAATTTCCATTTGTCTCTCAAAGTAGCGCTCGCAGGATCCGCCAGTATCGGAAACGAGGTAGCCTCGTTCCCCATTTAAGG
>JASHXO010000240.1 GCA_030043495.1 Candidatus Rhabdochlamydia sp. | reverse complement strand
TTAAAAATTTATTCGGATAGGTTCATGACTTCAAATATTGAATTTTCCCCTCGTTTAAATGCTACATAAACGTTTGTATCAATGAAAATAGGCCTCATTTCCACAACTCCTTATCGATTTGCTCAAAAGATTGAGTATTTTCCTTGAACTGTTTCTCATCATCAGCCGACCAAGAGCCAGCAAGATGGTCTAAATCATGATGAACAAGTTTTTCTCGAGTGAACCCTAGTCCTCGTTCAATCATTTTTAGTACTAAAGTATTGATGCTGATATGCAATCTTTTGGCTTCTCGTTTTAATTGCATCATCAATTCTGGGGAAATCCCCCTTAAGTTAAAGTTCGAAGCGGACATGTAAAACTCCTGTTTTTAATATCATTATGGTACCCTAAAATGATATTAAATGTAAAGTTTAGTAAAGAATTGGCGAAGCAAAAGACATAATTTTAAAAAATCACTTCGACATCTTGAAGAGAGGCTGTCATTTCGAGAAAATCTAAGCGAAGGAGCTGCTCTTTGGGGACGATTTGCGCTCTTGCCAAATAGATAGTGGAATTGGTCTTAACGCGAACGGGATAGATGCCGTCTGGTGGGAGGCAGATTCCTGGAAGGGGGAAGCGAAAAAATCCATTTTCATTTCTCAGACGTCCCATAAGAGAATAGTGCCTTCCTAAGCATTCTTGCACTTCGTGCAAAGCACCTTGGATAATTGACGAACGGATTCTGCCGGATGAAACTGGAACGCCATGGACTACGGTTTTAGGAATATAATCGACCTTAAAGCTAAGTTGGGAAGCTAATTTTCGAACGGTGGGTTCATCGCCTTCTTTATTTTTGCCAAATGCGGCTCCTGTGCCTAGCGCAAGATGGGAAAAACTCAGCTGCTTTTTAAGATAGTACAAAAATTCTCGAAAAGATGTTTTAGCAAATTCAACAGTGAAAGGAATGAGACAAACGATATCGGCTCCGTAATCGGCGAGATATTTTACTTTTTGCAAGGGTGGACAGATTAAAGGAGTGGGCCGATCTGGAGTGAATAGATGCGTAGGATGGTTTAAAAAAGTAAAAACAACCAAGATTCCGTTCGTAGGTAATTTTGATTTGAGGTGTTTAAGGAGGGCTTGATGCCCAAGATGAACGCCATCAAAGCTGCCAATGGTTAGACCGCAAGGTTCTGAGAGCGATGGGAGCTTAGCGAGATCGGTAATTAATAACATCTCTTTTTAAAAGGCAGGCTTATGTCATCTGCACGGTATCTTTTTTGAGATAATGGATCCAATCATAGCCAGTTTCTAATAATCGCGCACCATCGCAACAATCTTCAAGTGAAAAAGCTCCGCTTCTTGTGCGAGTTAGAGAAGAAAGATGGGCCCCACAGCCAAGTTCAGTGCCAATATCATAAGCTAAGGATCTAAGATAAGTCCCTTTAGAACAGTGAACGTTCAGTTTGAGGTTGGGGTAGGAATAATCGATGAGTTCGATATGCAAATTAATAGGAACTGCCTGGCGCTCGATGACGATTCCTTTCCGAGCGAGCTCGTAGAGCTTTTTTCCATTGATTTTTTTCGCTGAGAACATCGGAGGTGTTTGCATGATAGTTCCTTGGAACTTAAGCAAGACCTCTTCGATTTCAGAGAAAGAAGGGATGTAGGGGCTTTGAGAAGTGATTTGACCTTCGACATCATAAGTGTCTGTGGCAACTCCGAGATGCACAGTGGCAAAATATTCTTTACTTTGATGCAAGAATCGATTGCTGAGTTGAGTAAAGCGCTTACCAATCAATAAGATCATGACACCGTCTGCAAAAGGATCCAATGTGCCGGCGTGGCCAATCGTTCGAATCTGGGTCAATTTTCGAAGAATCGCGATCAAACTAAAAGAGGTTTTAAGTTTGGGCTTACAGACGGGAAGGATGCCTTCAAACATAGGAATGTTATGCGTTGACACACTCTAAATATCTATTTATTGAGTACTTTCAGGGGGAGGTTTGCGTGTACTTTGCTCCTCTTTGATTTGTCCTAAGAGAGAATCGATACGCATCTGTTTTTCCACAGAGGTATCGAGTTTGAAGGTCAAGGTGGGAAAATAGCGCATGGTCACTTTTTTGGAGGACTGGATGGCGATAAAGCCAGCAGCAGATTGCAAGGCGAGGATAGTTTCGTCTTTTTCTTTGGGAGTACCGATAACACTAATGTAAACCTTAGCATGCTGAAGGTCACTCGTGATTTCAACACTCGTCACGGAAACGAACTGATTGACGTGCGGATTACGCACGTCGCGATGGATCACTTCGGAAATGACCTCTTTGAGTAAAGAATTGAGTCTGGCAACGCGATTTTTAACCATGAAACCTATCTCGAGATTTGAATAATCTGATTTTTGAAGAATCTTTCTTATTTAGTGTCGATAGGGTCATTAAAGTTCTTGCTCAAGGTAAGTGATTTCGTAAGCTTGCAGGATATCGCCCACTTTGACGTCGTTATTGTTTTGCAAAACGATGCCGCATTCGTATCCTTTGGAAACTTCACGTACATCTTCTTTGACTCTTTTCAAAGAACTGATGGGGCCTTTCCAAATGACTTTCTTGTTGCGGACTTGGCGGGTGTGAGCAGACCGTTTGATAGTTCCTTCGGTCACTGTACATCCAGCGATAACACCGAGTTGAGAGGATTTAAATGTCGCCTTGACTTCGGCCTCGCCGATATCGGTCTCTTGAGGAATCTTATCGAGCATGCCTTGCATAATGGAGCGCACGTCATCGACAGCGTGGTAAATAATATCATGAAGTTTAACGTTGACTTTCAATTCTTTGATCAAAGCTTCAGCATGACTTTCTATTTGCGTATGAAAGCCAACAATCGTCGCTTTTGAAGCCTGGGCCAATTGAACATCAGACTCAGAAATTTCCCCAACAGCAGCGGAAATAATATTGAGCTCGATTTTCTTGGAGGTGATTTTGAGCAATGAAGTTTTCAATGCTTCTACGGACCCTTGTACGTCAGCGCGCAGGATAAGGTTGAGTATTTTCTTCTGAACGCCATTGGCTTTCTCAGCAAGGAAGCTTTCGGCACCGCGTTTGGCTTGTTGCATGAGAGCATGTCTCTGGCCTTCCGATCGCTTCTCAGCGATCTCCATCGCTTCTTTTTCACTCTTGACAACGATGAATTCACTGCCGGCTACAGGCAAATCGGACAAACCAGTAATTTTAACAGGAGTAGATGGTCCTGCTTCTGTCAATTCCTTTCCATGCTCATCGTGCATTGTTTTGACACGCGCAAACTGCTGAGCGAACACAAGCGAGTCGCCGATTCGCAAAGTACCATTTTGCACAAGAATAGTCGCAACTGCGCCGAGACCTTTGTGCATTTGGGATTCGATCACTGTGCCCCTAGCGCGGAAATTCGGATTAGCTTTGAGCTCCAGAATTTCGGCTTGAAGGGCAAGCATTTCCAGCAATTCTTTAATTCCCTGTCCTGTGATTGCTGAACAATTTACCGTGATCGTTTGGCCGCCCCAACTTTCAGGGAGCAAATTGCGATCAGCGAGTTGGCGATAGACATTTTCCGCATTGAAATTCGGCTTATCGCATTTATTTAATGCAACAACGATAGGAACATTGGCTGTTTGAGCCTGTTCAATGGCCTCGACCGTTTGTGCGCGGATTCCTTCATCTCCAGCAACGACGAGAACAACGATGTCTGTGACTTCGGCTCCTCGCGCTCGCATTGCGGAAAAGGCTTCATGGCCTGGCGTGTCGAGGATTGTCAGGTCGCCCGCGTCAGTGTGGCATTTGAATGCGCCGATATGCTGAGTAATTTCACCTGCTTCGCCTGCAGCTAGTTTAGATTTGCGGATCGCATCGATCAAACTGGTCTTACCGTGGTCGACGTGGCCCATGAAAGCGACAACTGGCGGCCGCAACATTAAAGATTCAGGAGGTGATTCTTGAACTTCTTGTTTAATTGTCTTATCAGTAATGCGCAGACGATCTTCTTCTGTTCTATCGATTGTGATTTCGCAATCAAAATCATGTCCTAAGAGTTGAAGTGTCGTTTCATCATCGAGAAAATCATTCAAGGTGATGACAACGCCTTTCATGAAAAGCTTGGCGATCAATTGGGATGCCTTCAATTTCATTTCCGCCGCCAAATCTTTGACGGTGATCGGAATCCGGATGTTCAATGTTTTGGGACGTATGACTTCTTCTTGTTGTACGGGACGAATTTTCTGCGCAGGGCGACGTTTACGCCACATCTGTTCTTCTGTATCCCGAAGCCCTTGGCGATCGCGCGCATCGAAAGAGCGCTCTTCGTATTTTTTCGCTGGTTTATATTCGCGGAATTCTTTTTGAGTTCCGGCTTTGCGTTGAGCGCCTTTGCTTGCATCTTCTTCGTGGTAGGTTTTACCGCCTTTTTTTTCTCTGGTCCCTTCAATTTCAGGCAGAGGTTCCTTTGGTGGAAGCGGCGGCCGTGGGCTTGGCGCTGGGCGGTATCCGCGATCTGGACCAGGTCCGGAAGGACGCGGAGTGTAGGGCTCGCGGCGAGGAGAATATGGAGGACGTCCTCCTGCTGGATGCGGGACGTATCCTGGTTTACGATAATGGGGCGCTGCTCCAGGCCGTTGAGGATATCCTGTCTCATAAGGCCTTGGGCCGGCATGTCTATAAGGTTGTTGAGGAGGCATAGATCTAGGCGGCTGTGGAGTAGCAGCAGGTTTCGCAGCAACTGGTTGTTCAGCGGGCTTCTGAGCCGGTGGCGCAGGCGGCGGCGCTTCCTCTTTTAATTCGGGTAGAGGAGGTGTTACAGGAGCAGCAGGAGTCGGTTTCTCCTCTGCGAACGCCTTGGCGGCTATGCTTTCTGCCTCAACAGGTTTTTCAGATTCTTCAGCTTTTTTCTTTTTTGTAGCAGCAGGTTTTTTGACCTTACTGAGTTTGAGAGCTTCTGCAAGCTGAGTATTTTTAACATTAATTTTTAAATTTT
>JASHXO010000239.1 GCA_030043495.1 Candidatus Rhabdochlamydia sp. | reverse complement strand
CATTGTTTTGAAAATATCCGGCCCTTAAGGGCCGGTTTGATGAATCCCGCTAAACAAATGAAAAATTCATTAAAGTCCTTTAAAGTTGAATATTTCGGGACTTCGGAGATCGGCCTTGTCCGATCGAATAATGAAGACGTCTGGTCGGTTGTCCCTGAAAAACAATTCTTCATCCTTGCTGACGGAATGGGCGGACATAAGGCCGGCGAAGTCGCCTCTTCGTTTGCCGTAGAGAACATGTGTGAATCGGTCCATTCTTTGCCTGCTAAGGCCAATGTCGAAGAAGCGTGTCAATTACTCAGAGAAGCGATCGCAAAAGCCAATGCCAAAGTTTTTGAAGAATCCTATCACCATCCCGATTACGCTGGAATGGGCACCACGCTTTCTTGTTTCCTTATCTTAGAAAATTTTTTAGTTTACGGCCATATCGGCGATAGCCGGCTCTATCGCTATCGCAACAGGCTTGAACAACTCACTGAAGATCATTCCCTAAGGCATACTCTTTGGAATAAGGAAGAAGAATCAAGCCCGCCCACTCTTCTCCTACGCAATGTCATCACACGTGCAATCGGCACGCAACCCTCGGTTTTGCCTGATATCGGGGTCATTCCTTTATGCCCAAAAGATCTTTATATGCTGTGCAGCGATGGCCTTTCTGATTACGTCGATGAAGATAAAATCGCTCGCATCCTTTCCTCCTCAGATTCTTTGGAAGAAATGGGAAGGAATCTTGTCGAGCTTGCACTAGAAAAGGGGGGAAATGATAATATTACCCTTCTTCTAGTGAGAATTTTGTGAAAAAAAGAATTTATCTCGATAATAACGCTACGACAGGGGTCGACCCTCGGATCCTGGAAGCAATGCTTCCAGAACTTTCCTTGACTCCAAGTAATCCTTCTTCCATCCATTGTTTTGGACAGGAGGCAAGGCAACGTTTGCAAAACTCCCGCGAGATCATCGCTGCTTTTTTCCAAGTCAAACCTCATGAGGTGATCTTCACCTCTGGCGGAACTGAGGCGATGAATTTGATGTTGCGCGGCTTTTTCTCTAAAGAAATCAGCGGCCATGCGATCACGTCCAATGTGGAACATTCTTGTGTTTACAATACTTTAATAGCTCTTCAAAAGAGAGGACTAGATGTATCCTTGTTGCCCGCAGGACTGCTCGGAGCAGTTCCTCCTGAGCAAATCCAAAACGCAATCAGATCCGATACCCGCTTTATCGTTTTGTCCTCTGTCAATAGCGAAACAGGCGTCAAACACGATATCGATGCTATCGGCGAGATTGCCTTGCAGTCAGGAATTCCTTTGATTGTCGATGGTGTTGCCTGGCTTGGAAAAGAACTATTCGCTCTTCACCCGGGAATTTCCGGCATTTGTTTTTCAGGACATAAGCTCCACGCACCAAAAGGTGTGGGGTTTGCGATTGTCCGATCTACAATGAAAATCCATCCTTACCTCACCGGAGGTCAGCAGGAATATTCGCTTCGCGCAGGAACAGAAAACCTTCCAGGCATTATAGGTCTGGCAAAAGCGGTCGAGCTGCTCAAAATAGAGCTTCCGGAAGCAACGGAACGTATGGCAATGCTGCGCGACCACCTTGAAGCTGGACTGATGCAACGCTCAAATCCTGTCGTCGTCAATGGGATCGGAAAGAGAATTTGCAACACGTGCAATCTCTCTTTTCCCAATGATAATGGAGAAGATTTATTGATCGCTCTCGATATGGCAGGCATCGCCGTCAGCCATGGTTCAGCCTGCTCTGCAGGAGCCTTGGAGCCTTCTCGAGTCTTGACAAATATGGGGCTTTCTCCCCAAATCGCTCGTTCCGCGATCCGATTTTCTTTAAGCCGCAATACAACACTTGAAGAAATCGATGTGGCTATCGAAATCACGGCGAATATTGTGGCAAACTTGCGAAATAGATAATCCAAAGCCAATCGACGACGCAATTAGAAGACAGTTCGAACCAAAATCATTTTCGCCCCTAGAAGAGAGGCTTCTTCTACAGTAAGTTCGAACTGGTCGATGCGAACAGACTCACCTTTTGAAGGAGGGTGGCCAAGGGCTAAAGTCATCAATTCCTCGAGTGTTTCCGCTTCTTGATAGGACAGTTTGATATTGAACTGCTTATTGAATTCATCAAGCCGCATATCGCTAGGAAACGTGCGATCGACAACAACATGGTAGGCGCGCGGAATCATTTCTTCAAATGCCATCCACTCATCAGACTGTCCAAAGATTTCATCGATAATTTCATCCAACGTTAAAGTTCCTGTCGCAAGCCCCTTTTCATTAAGAACAACGGCTAAGCTCTGGTTATTGCGGCGAAATTGTTTGAGAATATGCAAGATAGAACTGTTCTCCGTGATAAACCAGGGCTGACGGGAATACTCTTTGATCCGTTTGTTGGCGGAAACCCGTAATAAATCCCGAGGATAAGCAATAGCAACAATATTTTGCGGATTTCGATGATAAATGGGCAAAAAGGAAACATGCTTGTCTTTGACGACCTCGCGCATTTCCATCACTGTGCAAAACGAAGGGACTAGCGGAATATGCGTCAAAGGCTGCATGAGATCTTTTGCGGTCTTGTTCTTTAATGAAAAGATGTTAGCAACGACAGTATTAAATTCTTTTTTTTGCGGCTCTGTTGTGATCGTTTCTTCCCTTTCTTCGATAATGTTCTGCAGCTCTTCTCTTGAAAGATAAGCCCCTGCGGGAACGGATTTGCCGATCAAGCGATTGATCCCGCGGCAGAGCAAATCAAGCAACCAGATCACTGGCCGCAAGAGAATCGAAAAGAAAAATAGAATGGGAATTCCCAGCATCGCGACATGTTCGGCATAACGCCTTCCGGCGAACATGGGTGCAATTTCAGCAAAAATTAAAACAATAAAAATTTGAGAAAGCGGCGCCCAATCCGGACTTAACCCCAAGGAATCGTAAAAACGGCGCGCGCACTCCGATCCGACTACAAGAGCTGTATTGACTCCGATCAATGTCGTTCCGAATAAAAGAGCAGGATGATGCAAAAGGTAGCTCAGCCACAGAGCGCGCTTGTTTTGCTTACTGACGTAATACTGAAGACGTATTTTATTAAATGAGACACAGGCCATTTCTACCATGGCAAAGAATCCCTGGACGGCAAGGCAGCACAAGATAAGGAGAAGGTAGAACTTCCAAGAATAGCTCATTCACTCTCCTTTTTACGTGAGGGAGCTTGCTTTAGCCTGCGGATGTAAATTCTTCGAACTCGTTTGGAGTCGGCAGCGAGGACGTGGAAGAAAAACCCTTGAGCTGTGTATTTAGACCCAGTCTTAGGGATATCCCCCATTAATTCTGTCAGCCATCCTCCAATTGTCACCATGTTATTTTCACTGTGAAGCGGCACACCGAAAATCTTTTCGAATTCTGCTAATTCCAATTTTCCGCTTGCGATGAGCACGTCTTCTCCCGACATCGTATAGCGGCTTTTCTCATCCCGAGCATCCGCGATTTCGCCCACGACCCGTTCAACGAGGTCTTCCAGTGAGATTAACCCCGAAATCGATCCATACTCATCGACGACAAGAGCGAAAGATTCTTTCTTATCATACATCTGCCTCAGAAGTGTTTCTGCAGGGGTCCCTTCAGGGACGAAAAAAGGTTTTGCCAGTAAGGTTAGCAAATCAGCTGAAGTTTGCAATTTTTCACGATGAATGAAAAAAACCTGACTGGTGATCACTCCAATAATATTATCCAGGCTTTCGCGGCAGACCGGAATGCGAGAACATTCTTGATCGACGAATAAATGGATGAGCTTGGAAAGAGGCTCTTCGACATCATAAAAAAGCACCTCTTCCCTTGGGCGCATCAATTCTTTTACTAGAGAATCCTGCAGAAGCAAAAAGCCGCGCATCAGTTCGGCTTCATCTTCATTTAAAATGCCATAGCGTCGCGATGTTTTTAAGGCATGTTGAAGTTCGTCAAAAGAAATCTCCTCTTCCGATTTCAAGAAAAAAAAGATCAAGCGCGAAATGACACTGGTCACATTGGTCAAAATTTTACGTATCGGAAGAAAAAAACGTTGGGCAGCATTTAAGACCGGAACCACTCGATAAGAAATGGACACGTTATTGGCCATTCCTATCGATTTAGGGATAACTTCTCCAAACACGACGGTGAGTATCAAGGGAACCCCGACATTGAGCGCCCATCCTGAAAAATCACCGAAAATACTCGAAGTAACGTTCTGGATTAAAATGTTGACGATGATATTGAACATAATGATCGTCACTAAAAGATCTCGGGGAGAAGAAAGAAGCTTGGAGACGAGCCGTTTGCGCTTATCAGGATCCAACCTGAAAGATTTGACTTTCATCGAGGATAGAGAGAAAAGCGCGACCTCGGATGAAGAAAGAAACCCGGAACAGAAAAGAAAAATTAAGAGGAGTAAAACTTGCAAAGTGACCACGCCGTCACCTGGTTGTAAAAATGCAAAGTTCGGAGAAAGTTGCTATACCCACATAGAAGGGTGAATTCGATGATTGTTGTACAGGTTCTAGTTCCTGCGCTAAAAGGGCAGGTTCGGCTCCATACCAAAATCGGAGTTTTGCTGCCTTGCTAATCATCATCGTTACAGAAATAAACTTTTAATTGTCCTTCAGGAACTAGCCCTAGACCTTTCATTAATGTGAGCTGGATCCAACTCGGATCGCTCTGACTATTGATTTGTAAAAGGAGATCCTCTTTTTCCTCGACGAAGACGGCTTTTTTGCTCTCAAGGGCATCGAGATGTTGATCTAAAGCTGTCAGAATTTCATTTTTCTTGCTAACAGAGTTAAAGTAGACAATGCCACAGATAGAAATAAAGACAAGTACCCACCAATTTTGGGCGATAATCCCCATAGTTCCTCTCTTTGAGCAAAGATTTGCCCGAAGGGAGCATTGATCTCTCACTTTTGCATAAGCCATATCGTCGGGAGTGATTTACAACTACCCTTATTCTGATACTTAAGGGTTTTTCTCTTTTTTGTAAACGGCTCCGAAATATGCAACTCAACATGGTAAACAAGGTCAAGAACACATTTTTTCAAGCCAAAAATTTGATCCCTAACAAATCACGACTTCAAATTAAGCCACTGGGAGCGTAATTCTTGTTTGCTTCATGTATTTGCCATTGCGATCGGCATAGGAAGTTTCGCAGACTTCAGCACCTTGATAGAAAAGCACCTGAGCGAGCCCTTCGTTTGCATAAATCTTTGCAGGTAATGGCGTTGTATTGGAAATCTCCAAAGTGACAAATCCTTCCCATTCAGGCTCAAAAGGCGTCACGTTGACGATAATGCCGCAGCGGGCATAGGTCGATTTGCCAATGCAGACAGTCAAAACATTGCGCGGGATGCGGAAGTATTCGACACTTCTGGCAAGGGCAAAAGAATTCGGAGGAATAATGCATTCGTCAGCTTCGATATGCACGAATGCATTTTCATTGAAATTTTTAGGGTCGACTAGAGAATTATATAAATTTGTAAATACTTTAAACTCTCTGGCGACGCGCAGGTCATAACCATAGCTGGAAAGACCGTAACTGATGACTTTTTTCTCATTGACATAACGTACTTGCGTATCGACAAAAGGCTCGATCATTCCATGATTCTGGGCCATTTCGCGTATCCATCGGTCAGATTGCAAACTCATAGAGCAGTTCCTTAACTAACAAGTGTTTTAAAAATTGAAAAACTGCTTTTTCAGATTTTCAATTTTTCAAACACTTTCTATAAATCTCGTTATTAAGTAAGTTCGCGAAAAGCTCCTTGAATTTCATTATAAATATTTCAGCTCACTTACTTATCTGAGCAAGACCTGACATCGTCTACCTTATAACTTAGACACGATGACATGACACTCTTCCGTAAAGATTTAATGTTGAACAGATATAGATATAGCGTGTGAAATCGATTTCTTGCTAGAGTTTTTAATAACATCGAGAAAACATCCCTGCTATGACTGAGCCATTTATTCAATCTTCGTGGACCAAACCCGACGAGCCTTTCGAGGTTCCCCTTCGGCCTCAATCCCTGGACGATTTCATTGGTCAAGACAATATCCGTGAGCGGCTTGAAGTTTTTATGCAAGCGGCAAAGCTTCGCGGAGAAGCGTTGGGACATTGCCTCTTTCATGGTCCTCCAGGTCTTGGCAAGACGACACTTGCCAATATCATTGCCAAAACAATGGGGACCAACCTCGTCGTCACATCTGGACCCGTCATAGAAAAACCCGGAGATCTGGCCGGCATCCTGACAAATTTAAAACAAGGTGATGTTTTATTTATCGATGAGATTCATCGGATGAACCGCGCGGTCGAAGAATATCTTTATTCGGCGATGGAAGACTTCTCCTTAGATCTGTTGATTGACTCAGGGCCATCTGCGCGCAGTGTCCAAGTCAAGCTCAACCCCTTTACTTTGGTAGGAGCAACCACGCGCGTTGGCCTTCTCAGCAGCCCCATGCGCTCCCGTTTTGCATTGAGTTTGCGACTGGATTATTATTCGCCAGAATTCCTCGAGAAAATTCTGATGCGTTCAGGGCGGATTCTCGACGTGTCATTGATCAAAGAGGGGGCGCTTGCTATCGCACAGCGATCACGGGGAACCCCTCGTATTGCCAACAATCTCCTGCGTTGGACACGTGACTTTGTGCAGATCAAAAAACATCCTCGAATCGATCGTCTGACCGCACACCTGGCCCTCGATATGTTCGAAATCGATCATCGCGGGTTGGATGAAATGGACAAAAAAATCTTAAAGTTCATCATCGACCATTATGATGGAGGTCCGGTAGGGATCAATACGTTGGCAGTCGCTTTGTCCGAAGAAGCCCATACTTTGGAAGAGGTCTATGAACCTTATTTGATTATGCAGGGTTTTATCAAACGAACTCCACGCGGTCGTGAAGTGACATTATCAGCTTATGAACATTTAGGGTGTAAAACCCCAAAAAATTAAAGAGTACTGTTGATGAAACATAACAACACATGTTCTATAGTACATACGGAGAAAAATTATGAAAAAAACTATCCTCGCTGGCTCCCTTGTGGCTTGTACATTGGCCCCAATCGCTCTTTTTCCTGTAGGAATGGAATTGCCCACCGACATTTCACAAAAAGCCAAGCCTGCCACGATCAAAGTCTTGGTCAGCAAACAGAAGGAAAAGATCTTTCTCGAAATCAAAGGACATCATTTCGTTTACAACCCTTTGAACGAACTTCTTTTGTCTGAAGAATCCTCGACAAAACACAAGGTGTCGACTGGAGATAGAGGACTGAACTGGGGAGACCTCTTTCCAGGCATTTTTCAGATCCGGATTGTGCCAGCGGATTCTCAAAGTACTATTTTGGTCGATGGGATCGAATATCGCGGCTGTGTAGAAATTTATGATCTTAAAGGAAAATTGTATGCCGTCAATGAAGTCGATATCGAACGGTATCTCAAATCAATCATGACTGCGCAATTTACCGCGGATTTGGATGAAGAGGTCATGGACGCTGTGGCAATTACTGCCCGGACAAATGCCTATTATCTTGTCAGCCGCAAGTCTGAAGCCTATTGGCATGTCGATTCTCAAGATGTCGGTTATCAAGGATATGCTGTCACTTTACAGAATCTAGACATTGACCGCGCCATTAACAATACACGCCATATGGTCATGCTTTATAAAGGAGCCCCATTTCCTACCACTTGGACAAAAGATAGTGCAGGAAAAACCGCTGATTACGCAACTATCTTTCGTAAAGACGTCCGGACTCCTCATGGTGTAGACTCTCCATTTGCTGCCCATGACCGTGAAAAACATGCATGGGTATTTTCTATCTCTAAAAAAGACCTTGCCAAGGCATTAGGGGCTGTCAAAGTCAGTGAATTTGATCTTTATCAGGACGATAAATCTCAAAAAGTTTATGGGGCACGTTTGAAAGATAGTGACAATGTTCTTCAATTCGATTTTACAAAATTGCAAAGCGCACTAGGCGCTGCCCGGCTGAAAAGCAACGACTTCACTGTAGAAGTAAATGACGATCAACTCGTCTTTAAAGGATTTGGAGAAGGAAACAGTGTGGGCCTATGCTTATTTAGTGCTAGCGCAATGGCTGACAAAGGCCATAAAGCGCCAAAAATCCTCGCTTCTTTTTTTCCTGAGACTAAATTGGAAAATATCCCCTCTTTTGATGGGAAAGCAATAGCCCTTAAAACCAGTGCTTCCCCCTCTAAGTAAGTGATTCGAATAGGGTTGTCTTTTTATACATGTCGAGAATATGCGGCACGCCCATGTTCCCGACATGTGTAAAAAGACAACCCTATTCGGACTTTAAATTCAAAAATCCCTTTTAATACTTGGAGCCCTGGGAATTTGCCATTGTCGGGAATCCTAAAATTTGATAGCATGTTTTCTTTGCCGGGGACCTAATAGAACAGCACGATCCGAACCAGGTCAGGACTGGAAAGTAGCAGCCTTAAGGATGCAGTGCTGTGCTGTAAGCCATCTCCGGCTTTTTTTTGAAAAAATACGATTGAATTCCACGAAAAAAGGCTATTTAACCCAACTTGTCCCCTACCTTCCCTTAAGCGCGTAGCGAGATAGGTGAGATGCAAGATTGTCTTTAGATCTGGGGAAGGAGTAAAGCGCAGCAGATCGCCTGTCGCAGCACGCGCCTAAGGGAAGGTAGGAGACAAGTATGTTATTTAGAATTAGAATGCAAAAATCGCCCCGATGTATAGTCCATGGATGATCGCATATCCGTCATCATAAACTCGATCTCCAGCATCCTTTTTCGCGTGTTTACTGATTTGTTCTGGCGCTAAAGCTAATCCCGAAAAAAACATAAATTGATAGCCAGCATGGATGTTGAAATGCCGGCTGCAATGAATCGAAAATTCTGCGGTAACATCTGTGTAGATGCCAACTTCTCTTTTCTGTTTATCAAAATCATGCAGTTTGACTGTGTTATCTAAATCGCCAAGAAAAGTCTCTTGCTCGCAATGATTGACCATTCCTCCAATTTTGGCAAAAAATTCCCAGCTGAGCCAACGCACCAGGTTCATTTGAAGATCCAGACCGAGTTGGACTCCGAAAATCCTGTTTTCTGTGCTAATGTCGTAGCTGCTGCGATCAGGTGGATTGAACATCTTCAATTCAAATTCCTCATCCCAATGAACATATCTCAATCCTGCAAGTCCTGAAAGGGAAAAGTAGTCAACACGCCGCGGGGTGAAATAACGCCAATAATTGAACTCGAGATCCCAAAAATGGCTTTCGTATTCTGCTTGAGCAACACTGGCATTGTGAAAATCTTTTGAAAAGCTCGCATTACTAAAAGGAAAGCTCAAGCTTTGGTTCCCTTCAACTTTCTTATCTCCGTGCCAAGGCTGGATATACAGGAAATTCCATTCAAATCCATTCTCAGGATCTGCAATATAAGTCAGCCCCACTCGGTAACCAGGTTCGAAATCAAAGTCATTGACGAGTTGACCATTACTAATCACCGTAAAGTCGGGGCATTGTCCTGGACATTGGAACTTGTTGGAATCTTTGACAAGCCTCTTATTGTGGATTTCAGCACGGCGCATGAAAACAAAATCGCCTAGCAATTCCCAATGATTGTTCAAATGATCATTGTCTGCAATCAGCGAAGTGCCCCCGCAAATGGAAGTTAAACTCATCCAAATCCATGCACAGGGTGGGACTTTTTGCATAACTGAACGATCCTCCAAAACACGCGCTCGAATGTCGATAGAATGTGTAAAAAAACAGCTTAGAAAAGTCGCTAAAATTAGTATATAGAAACTTGAAACTTCAAACAGATCTTTTCTTGGATGTTTGCTACCACCAGGATTTTTGACTTGATCACTCTTGTAGATCGATTTTGCCCATGAAAAGGCAGAATAAAAAGAATAAATTTAACGGTAAAAAATTAATATAAATTTTACACACTCCATTTTTTATTATTTAAACTAAATAATTAAACATATTCGTTAAATATTTAAACAAATTAATTCATATATAAAAATCTATGTTAATTTAATTGCAAATAACAAATTAACAATTATTGTATTTTAATTAAATTATCGAATTGAACTATTAATCACTTAAAAGTAAAATAAGACGCAAACTAATAATAAAAAGAAAACACATTAATTATGGCATCTACTTCTACTCAATTTTTTAATACAGGATCAAGTCAATCAACCCAATCCCAGCAACATGGATTTATCGGCAAAGCTTGGGACAGTACGAAACGGGCAGTAAATGGCACACTTTGGGGAATCACTCGTCCTGTTGCTTGGGCATTCAGTCCTATTGGCGATGGCCTTGGAAGTGGCCTAGTTAGCGGTGCGAAAAAAGAATTGGAACAGATGGTCAGGCCCGACGGACCGCTCGTCTCGCAATTGCATGAATCGGTTGAACAAGCACTCCTCAAACAACCTCCTCAAGAACTTTTTCAGCTAAAAGAGCTTATCAAAAAAGTTCTTGAGAACACCAATAACCTGACAACTGACGACGTACGATTAATTGATGCGCATCTCAAACGATTATTCAATGAACAGTCAAAGCTATTAAAGCTTCTGGCTCCTGACTTAAACCCAGAAGGGGTTGGGTTATTTCAGAAAATTGCCAAGTTTTTTAAAGAAGCAGTTGAAAACCCACATTTCAATTCCGAACCAGATTATTTAGACCTCTTAAAACAGAATTTTGCTAATGCATCTAAACAGGACCTTCAGAATTTCGACGCCGTTTTCAATACAATTTTAGACAGAAGTCAAGGCGCCTTGATCCAAGCGATGTCATTTCTTCAACAAGCATTGCTCGCTGATGAACAAGGGATTCTTGCCCAAGCGGTCGAAGTCTTAAAAAGCAAAACTACAGACGAAAAAAATGGCCTCATTAAGAAAGTTGTCGACCAACTGACTCAACTTCTCGATAAAAAAGATGGTCCTCTCGATCTTTTGACAAATAGACTAACAATTGGGGACAAAAGCATCATCGCCCAAGCTGTTACTCTTCTAAAAGAAAAATTGCTCGAAAAAGATGGCGTCGTCGATGAAATTGGCAAAAAGTTCAACGACGAGAAAGAAGGAATTATCGTCCAAGCGCTGACGATCGCTAAGAAGAACTTCGATGAAACGCTTAAAGACGGACTTGCTTTGCTAAAAACAGAATTGACTTCTGGCACGGGGTTAATGGCCACTTTAAAGAAACAAGTATCAGAAAATGAAGACAGCGTATTAAAGCAGGCAATTGCTCTTCTCAATGAAAGCCTCTATAGCCCTGAAAATGGAATCGTTCCTAAGCTTCGCCGCGAATTGACATCTGATGACAAAGGCGTCCTCGTGGAAGCTTTAAAGCTTTTTGGCAAAGCGCTGAATGACGAAAAAGAAGGCATCCTCGTTAAAGCAATGACATTGCTCAAACAAAAACTCAA
>JASHXO010000238.1 GCA_030043495.1 Candidatus Rhabdochlamydia sp. | reverse complement strand
AAAAGGAGATGAAAAAGATGGCACAGCAAACTACCAAGAAACTGACACTCAAGCCTCTTGGAAACCGAGTTCTCGTCCAGCGCATCGAGCAAGAAGAAACATTGAAAGGCGGCATTATCCTTCCCGATACAGCGAAGAAAAAGCAAGAAACTGCGAAAGTGATCGCAATTGGGACAGGCGCCACAACACCGGAAGGTAAAGAGATCCCTATCCCTGTCAAAGTAGGCGATACGATCTTAATGGACAAATATTCCGGACAAGAAGTGACGATCGATGATGAAGAGTTCGTCATTTTACGCGCCGATGATATCATTGCAATTATCAATTAAGCCTTAAGTGGAGTTTGGAACTATGGCAGCTAAGAATATTAAGTTTAAAGAAGATGCGCGTCAAAAAATCTTGAAAGGGGTGCGCACTCTGGCTTCCGCCGTAAAAGTCACATTGGGTCCTAAAGGGCGCAATGTCGTTATCGACAAATCCTACGGCGCACCGCAGATCACCAAAGACGGCGTCACTGTTGCTAAGGAGATCGAGCTGGAAGACAAGCATGAAAATATGGGCGCTCAGATGGTTAAAGAAGTCGCCAACAAAACTGCCGACAAAGCAGGTGATGGTACAACAACTGCGACCGTTCTGGCTGAAGCGATCTATAGTGAAGGCCTGCGCAACGTTACCGCCGGCGCCAATCCGATGGAAATCAAGCGCGGAATCGAAAAGGCCGTTAAAGAGATTACAGCCGAGCTGAAAAAACTCAGCAAGCCGATCCAAGATCGTAAAGAAATTGCGCAAGTCGCGACTATTTCAGCTAACGGAGATACTGAAATCGGCGAAATCATCGCAAAAGCGATGGAAAAAGTCGGTAAAGACGGTACGATCACCGTGGAAGAAGCAAAAGGCTTTGAAACAACCCTTGATGTCGTCGAAGGAATGAACTTTGATCGCGGCTATGTTTCCGCTTACTTCATGACGAACACCGAAACGCAAGAATGCGTCCTCGAAGACATATTTGTTCTTCTCTACGAGAAGAAAATTGCTTCCGTTAAAGAGTTTCTCCCTATTCTCCAAGCCGTTGCTGAGACTGGCAAGCCCCTTCTCGTTATCGCTGAAGATATCGAAGGCGAAGCATTGGCGACGCTCGTTGTTAACCGCCTTCGCGCCGGCCTTAAAATCTGCGCTGTCAAAGCGCCAGGTTTTGGAGACCGCCGCAAAGCCATTCTTCAAGACATCGCCGTTCTCACAGGTGGCGAACTAATTAGTGAAGAGCTCGGGATCAAACTCGAAAACGTCACTATCGATATGCTCGGCCGTGTCAAAAAGGCCGTCGTCGGCAAAGAAGATACAACGCTTGTAGAGGGCGCTGGCGATAAGAAAGAGATCGCTGAGAGGATTGCTCTCATCCGCCGCCAAATCGAAGAGTCTACTTCTGACTACGATCGCGAAAAACTTCAAGAGCGCCTAGCCAAACTTGCTGGAGGCGTTGGAATCATCCGCGTTGGAGCCGCTACTGAGATAGAAATGAAAGAGAAAAAAGATCGCGTCGATGATGCCGTCCATGCGACAAAAGCAGCTGTTGAAGAAGGAATTCTCCCTGGCGGGGGCGTTGCCTTCATCCGTTGCACGCCTGTCTTGGAAAAACTTGCTGCTTCTCTCTCAGGGGATGAAAAAGTCGGCGTCGAGATCATCATTAAGGCGATCAGCTGGCCAATCCGCCAGATCGCGGAAAATGCTGGAAAAGAAGGTTCGATCATTGTTCAAAAAATCACTCAAATGAGTACTTACGAAGGTTGGGATGCTCTCAACGACCAGTTCGGGAACATGCTCAAGATGGGTATTGTGGACCCGACAAAAGTCTCCCGGCTCAGTATCGAACTCGCTGCTTCGATTGCTGCGCTTCTACTTACTACAGAAGCTATCATCACCGAAGAAGCAGAAGATAAACCTGTTACACCTGCAATGTCTGGAGCTGATTACTAAAAGTGTTTTTACTCTAGAGAATAAAGGCGCTCAACCCGAGCGCCTTTTTTAGACCTCTTGATGTAAATCATTTTTTTAAATAGTTTAATAATTAATAGATATAGAGGATATGTATGAAGGTTTTTTTCTCCACTCTTGCTGGCCTGATCGTCATCATCATTTTGGCAGCTGTGATTGTCGGCTTCATTTTCTGGTCGAGGATCCCAGATATGTTGGCCAACAATCTTTCAAAAAAAATGAAAGTGTCTGTTGCCATTGACAGCATCGGTCTCGGATGGGGAAAAATCGATCTAAAAAAGATCGAAATTGGTAACCCTCCAAATTCGATTTTATCCAAAGCCTTTTCTTGCAATGAAATCGATGTGAATGCGCCGTTCACACGGTATCTCGATAAACATATCGTGATTGATGAGATCGATTTAAACGATGTTTATCTCGGCCTCGAATTTGACTCAGCTAATAGCACAAAAGGGAATTGGACGACGATCATGAATAATATCCAGTCGACAACAACAGCGGGTCAAGTCAAAAAGAAAAAGGGGAAAGCTGCTCCTGCTACAGGCACAGAGCGATCGGTCCTCATCCATCGCATTGTTCTCACGAACATCAACGTCGATGTCGTTTATAAAAAAGATAGTGGAAAGGTCAAAAAATTACCTACGATCCCTCGAATGGAGCTCACTGAGATCAGCAGTGAGGGCGGACTTCCCATGGACCAAATTGCCAATTCGGTGCTCGGAGAAATGCTCAAACAAGTCTTTATTAAAGAAAACCTCAAAAACATGCTTCAAGAGTTGATGAATCAACCTACCAACCCGGTTCAGCAATTCCTCTCTCCTTTCAAAGGCCTATTTGGCGAAGCTGAGGAGGAAGCTATTGGTCAATAATTCTCTTTTTCTCCCTTTTGTTTTTTGGAAAGAAGGAGCGAGTCTATTAACAACCTAAGCAGGTGCGGTATAACTTTCGGTCAGAATACCTACGGATCTATTGCTTCGGCGTTTTGACGACATCAGGGCCATGGATGAGCCTTTTCAGATAAGGGATCAGAATGAAGCTTAAAATAGCAAGCAGCAATGAGAGTCCGCCATAAATAAAGAAGGCTTTATCGTAAATCTCAAGGGCAATTTCTGCTGCAGTGTTTTTGGGGATAGAAGCCAATGTCGCAAGACCTCCCCCGATGGCAAAGGCTGCGGCTTGAGTCAAAAACCAAACTCCCATCATCATGCCGACGAGATGTTTTGGGCTCAAAACAGTGATCATTGAAAGGCCGATTGGAGAAAGAAGCAGTTCGCCAATAGTCTGCAAGAGATAACTGCCCATCAACCAATAAGAAGATGTTTCCCCATTTTGACCAAAATAAACGCCTCCGAATCCTAAGAAAAAGAAGCCAAGCGCCATAAACAACACACCGAAGGAAAATTTTGTGGGCGTAGACGGATTGTGCTTTTTTTTGTGCAGCATGATCCATAGTCGGCTCAAAATTGGACTGAATAGCACAATGAAGAACGGGTTGAAAAACTGAGTAAACTCAGCATCAATTGTTACTCCGAGAAATTCTTTGTTCATGTTACGGTCTGCATAGAGCATCAAGGAGGTAAACGTCTGATTATAGATAGCCCAAAAGCCGACCGAAATCAGGATCAGGATCAGACAAGCGGTCATCTTATTTCGTTGAGCAGGCTTTTCTTTGAGCAGGAAATAAATGACGACGGCCAAGATGACAAGCGAGGCGATCGCCAAAATAAGATTTGTTTCTCCAGGAAAACGAAACAAAAAAAGCAGCGCTCCTATGCAAACGATGATCCCGCTAAAAAATAGAGTGTAAAACGTCAACGCTTCTCCTCGATCGTGAAGAGAGCTCATCGCAGGCAAACTGCCATAAGAACGCAGACGCGATTTCCCAACGATAAAGGTCATTAACCCAATTGCCATGCCGAAGGCCGCAAGCAGAAAGCCGCTGTGCCAGCCATACTTATGGACCAGAAAACCTGTGATGAGAGGCGGAATCAAAGACCCGATGTTGATCCCCATATAAAACAAGGTAAAACCTCCATCTCGTCGAGGATCGCCCGGGCGATAAAGATCTCCGACAATGGCAGAGACGTTGGGCTTAAATAAACCATTGGCAATGATAATCACGCTGAGTCCGATGAAAAACCAGTAGCTTGAAGGAAGAGCTGTCAGCAAGTATCCGATTGTAAATAGAATTCCGCCGAT
>JASHXO010000237.1 GCA_030043495.1 Candidatus Rhabdochlamydia sp. | reverse complement strand
TTCAGTGACGCGTTTCCATCTTTTGGCAAGTTCTAATGATTTGAAGTTTTTTGAGACGGGCTTGTGGCCCTTGATGCGAATACGGACTCGATAGCGATGAGAACCATCAGAAGTTGGAATGCGGTCGATTCCTGGTGGGATGTTCATGGCGTCTCCTTGTGTCTGTTTTTTCAAAGAGTTAGCCATGCGATCTTTTGCTCCCCGCTGTAGCTTTTTGCGGTTTAGTGGTCATCCAGTGGACCGCGAAGTGTAGCAAAAAATTTGCTTCAAACCAAGGAGTGTTGCAAGTGATTCATTTTCAAGAGATAAGTGAATGGGGCAAGCAGGACTTGAACCTGCGACCAGCGGGTTATGAGTCCGCTGCTCTAACCAACTGAGCTATTGCCCCATAAGAAAATTAGAATCATAGCTGAGTTTGGATCGATAATGCAAGGGATTTACGGGCTGAATATTTAAAGAGGAGGGGAATTGATCGAACTCGAATAATTTTTTGGTTTGAAATTTTGTTGAAAGTGAAGGGAAGGAGAAAAGTAATTAGTGCATGGGTGTATTGTATCTTTTTTAAAAAAAGTATTCATTGTAGGAGAGCGAGCTTGGTTTTGACATGCTGGCTGATGTCAGCATTGAATTTTTTGTAAAATTTGGACTCGACGGCCCAATAGTGCCAATAGAGAGGAATTTTCCAAACTTTATCGCTATAGGGCTGGACAAGCTTCTTTTTCTTGAGTTCATCGGCGATATCGATACGCGGAATGAGGCCATAGCCATAGCCTAGTAGGGCAAACTTTTTAAAGCCTCGTATCGAGGGAATGACATGGAAGTCTAATTCTTTTCCACTCAAGTTGAAAAATTTTTCGAGGTATCTTTCGTGCAGTTTGTCGTTTTGATCGAACTTGATCGCAGGGGCATTGCGCAAGCATTCTTTGGGGCTTTTTTTCGAAAAATATTTTTTCACGAATTTAGGGGAGGCGACAAGCACGTATTCCATATTCCCTAAAAACTCGACTTTGCCGCCGAGGATCTCTTTTTCGGAAGTCGATAAGCAGGCTGATACAAGTCCACTTTTCAGGTAGTCTAGGGTCAGCTCTTGATCATCGGCGATGACATCTAAGAGAATGTTTTGGAAAAGCAGGGCCTCTTCAATTAAGTCCAAGAACCATGTTTCTAAGCTGTCTCGGTTCAGAGCAATGGAAATGCGGGGGATGACAGAGATGGTTTCGAGTTGGGTTTTCAAGTCTTCTTCCAAAAGGCAAATGCGTGTGAAATGGCTGATAAGCTGCTTGCCGAGCGCCGTGGGGCGATAAGGGAGTGTTCGTATAAGAACGGGTTCCCCATAGTGAGTTTCCAAAGCTTTAATTCTTTGAGAGACGGCCGATTGGGTAATGTGCAGCTTTTTTGCAGCAGCTTCGAAACTTTGCACTTCTTGGACTGTAAATAGGGCTTCTATCCCACGATAATCTATCATTAGTTTTCCTAATAAATTATAAGAATAATTAATTTTACTTATAGCAGATCCTGGATTAAAATAAAGGTAGATTTAGAGAAGAGATGTCTATACCCAAAAAGGGAATAAGTGATCCTTAATGAGTTGGAGTGAGTATGTTGGTCATTGTACAAGAAGAAATTTTCGAAAAATACCCAGAAGCGAAAATCGGATACTTGGTGGCCCAAGTTTCTGTGAAGCGAAGCGATCCATTGGTTGAGAAATTGAAACAAGGGCTGAAAAAGCATCTTGAAGGCCAGGGCATCAATGCGACGAATTTTGTCGCGCATCCCAACATTTCTTTATGGAGAGAGATTTATGAAGAAGATTTTCATGTGAAAGCAAAAACGTACCGCTCTTCGATCGAAGCATTGCTCAAGCGTGTTGTCACAGACAAAGAGATCTGGAACATCTGCAATATCGTCGATCTTTATAACTGTTGCTCGATTTTATCTATGCTTCCAATGGGAGGGTATGACCTTGAGAAGATGTATGGAGATATCCGCATTCGGTTTGGAAAAGAGGGGGAGTCTTTTTTGGGATTAGGGGAAAGGCAAAAAACGGATGTTAGATCGAATCATGTTATCTACGCCGATGATCAAAGGGTCATTTGCTGGCTTTGGAACCATAAAGATAGTGCAGAAACCTGCATCGATGAAAATTCACAACGAGTGATCTTTTTTATCGATGCATTTCATCGCGATCAAGTTCAAGCCGCGTTGCAGCTTTTGGAGGAGAACCTAAAAAAAATTGGGTGCACACCGCTTGAGTCAGGGATTCTTAGTCGTCATTGTCCTCAAATGACTCTGGGTGAGGTATGCTCTCAACACTCTTGAAAGGCTTTTGCGCAAGCGGAAGCTTAATTAAGGGCCCTCCTATTGCTCTTTGCCTTTAGCTTGCTACGGTCATTAAAAAACGCAATTTGAAGAAGTCGAAGGAACCAGCTACAAAAATTGGGAAGAGGAAAGGGGAATTGCGATTTGTGGTGCAGAAGCATGCGGTAAGACGGCTGCATGGGTTGTTTTCAGAATAATCCTGGGCAAACAATTGCAGCGCCTTACTGCATCAGAGCCAAGCCTGGAGCCCCTGTGTCCATGCCATTGGATTGGAAAGAAGCAGAGAGAGGGCTGAGTCCTTCAGGTTTTACGATTTTCAATGTGTTGAAACGCCTGGGAAAAAAAGAGGAAGAAGGGTTAAGCTGCTTTTTCGCGTTTGGACGGTGGAGGAGAATTTTGCCCGTTCTCCTTTTCCCGCTCAGGATTTCCTTCGCCTTCTTCAAAATAGTCCATTCCTGTGCTTGAGGGATCTTTTTGGGGTTGAGTATTCCCTTCGTTTCTATCCAGCTTGCCTATCTCCTGTCCCTCGCCTATTTTTCGAGAATGAATAGGATTATGTTTATTGCTGCGACGTCTTTTCATTACAATCCTGAAAATTAAGAT
>JASHXO010000236.1 GCA_030043495.1 Candidatus Rhabdochlamydia sp. | reverse complement strand
GGCTTTATCAAAAAACGGGAAGCAGCCGTTTAGCTCGTTCTCATCTCATTTGGAGCAGTCAACTCCTCGCAGCTATCTTTTTTGTCTTGTTAGGTTTCACTCATTCCCTAGGTTTTTCTTTGCTGTTCTTAAGTTTAGGACTAGGCTTTGGCTTCATGCCCCAACCCGCGTTCTTCAGCATCAATATCGATGTGGCAAAACAACGCTCTGGCTCTTCGCAAGGTGTGACATCGAGCTGCCTTTCCTTAGCTGGAATTATCGCACCGCTTCTTACCGGCTGGCTTATCGACTTGACGGGCAACTATCAGGGAGCCTTTTTATTGCTCGCTGCCTTTACAATTGTCGCAGTCGTAGCGGTGATTATATTCCATCATCCCGATCGTGAGTATTCACGCGCTTAAGAGAGCTCTCTGAATTTGAATAAGCTGTTGAGAACCCAAACTGCAAAAACTTGGTTGACAGAGCACTAGAGAGCGTTTTCAAAATAAGGTTTTGTCGCTTTTTGGGATTATTTTGAAAACGCTCCCTAGATCCATCAGAGAAATTGTCCTACATCATTCCATTTTTTTATGTGTAGGAATCCATTGTTTAGCATAAGCTAAACGCGTAGTTTCAGAAGGATGGTCCAAATCACTACGTAAACTACCATCATCTGTAACTTGTTCTACGCTGCTTGGAGCCAAAATTTTCATCAAAGGACAGTTTTTTGTTTTCAAATTATCTTTGATGCAGTTTTCCAAATATTCAATAGCGCCTTTATTTGTTCCTAAAATTTTCATGGCATAGATATCAGCTTCTTTTTCATGAACTCTTGAAATCGCATGTCCAGCAATAGATGCAGCTCCTTCGATAAAAGGGATTAATAGTACTCCTGCAATTGTTGCTGCTGCAATAGTATCAACTGTCAGTATAGTCAAATCAAAAAACAATCTTTTATATGAATGATTATGTTTGCAATGCGACAATTCATGAGCAGTAATGAAATCAATGATTTCATCAGCATCTTTGACTGTGTTTACATTGAATCTAATAGCTATTGGTCCTTTAAACCATGTTCCTCCTATAGCAGATGTTTGAACACTAGTGTCATTTACAGCGAAAACCAAAACCTCTTTCTGAATGTCCATCTTTTTTGCAATCGCATCAACTGTAGATAATACATACTTCAACTTCTCCTGCGAAGGCAAAGATGGCATGTTACCCGGATTATAACCTTTATAGAGCACATCAGGTAAAAAAACCTGACTATTTTCTATGTTTTCTAAAGTAATCTGCTTTGCCGAGAATTTGTCAATTATTTGCGGAATTGCGGTAGCTTGAGGATTAAGATAATGATCGAAAGATCTTGTCGTCAATAATGGTAGCGGATTAAATTGCTTAAGTCTCTTAAATACTCCCCATGTAGCTGCTTGGAGCACATCCTTTAAAGGATATTTTACTTCTAAAAATTTTTCATAAGTCCATGACTTCCAAGAAGAACTCGATACTTGGCTATTTATTGTTTGACCATTGATGATGTTAAAACTCATAGAATCCTAAATGTTAAATTTTAATTCAGAATCGATTTTAAACAAAATCTCATATTAACATCAACTAAAATTTTGTGATAATAATCTTGTTAAGACCTCTGCACAACTAAATAGCATGAAAAGAAATCAGAATTTTTGTCATGAATCGTGATATCTGCGATTGCGTAATCGATGTGAAACACGTTCAAGAGTGCTTTTTTTTAAAATTCTAATAATTATTTAACATTCAAAGCATAGCTTCCCTATCATCTAGTTGGATCATCCTTAGCGCTTTGATTAAATTAAAACACGTTGCTTTATAGTACATCTGTGCTTCAACCTTTATACGACCAAAATAGCTAGCACGTCCCATTTGAAATTTCCGCTTCAACGTTCCAAATGCTTGCTCTATTCGAAACCTTCTCCTTGCGACGATTTTGTTGAACAAACGCTGACTAAAGCTCAAGGGGCGGTTTCTGCTTGCTTTGAAGGATAGCCCACTTTTCATTCCCATTTTCCTAACTGCTTCTCTGTTTTCTTCAGAAGAAAACCCCTTGTCTGTTAGCAAGCGTCTACCATGAGCATACTGCAAAAGCTGTGGAAGTTGTTTCGTTTCTGATTCATTTGCTGGCCGCAAGTGAATATGCTGAATAAATCCCTTTTCTCCATCTCCAATAGCGTACCCTCTATATCCAAAATAGCTTTTGCTTCCTTTAGTTAGCCATCTTGCATCTTCATCTGCTGATTGTTTGACTTCACCGTTTTCTTCTATCGTCTTTCTTGGCCTAGCTGCTGATATGACAATCGTGGCATCTACTAAAGCTGCTTCCGCTTGCTTTACTTTGATTCCGTGTTCCTCCAATTGACGATTGATCTCTACAAAGATCCGATCATATAATCCTTTTTCTCCAAGCTTGTTTCTAAATCGGCAGAGAGTGGTTTCATCGGGAGTTTCATCTGCTATTTCAAAGCCAGTAAAAAGCATAAAATCTAATCGCAACCGCAACGCATCTTCCAAAGCAGGGTCACTTAAACTATGCCACTGACCTACAAGTAAAGCTTTGAACATTGATAGATTGTTGTAGGCTTTTGGCCCGCCCCTAGGATTTTCTTCATTCACATGAATGCCTCGTAACAACCTTTCTACAGGACTCCATTGAATCAACTTATCGAGCCGCATCAGGTAATTGTCCTTTTTGATTCGCTCTCTAGCACCTAATGTGAAAAAATTCATTTTCTTGCCTCTCTATTTTTAGTAAAGGCAATAATTTACGTGTTCGTCAATTTTTATGGTAGGTTATGCAGAGGTCTTTTGTTTAGTTTGTAATCTGTTTTTATTAAACTATAAAAATAGTTTATACCGAAAATGATTTAAAAGTTGGGAATTTGGCAAGACGGCTGCACACATTTTTTGTCTGGAGCGAGCGACCATTGTGCAAACTACATAAGCGCGAGTGAAGGCAGAAAATGTGCTGCATGGCCAACACAGCCAAAAACCAATTTGGTATATCATTCATTTATTGATTACCGCGAATTTCAGAAAACGCCTCTAAAAAAGATAGCTCTGCTAATCAGGCCTTTGAAGGTTACAGGATTGCACTCGAACATACCGATTCATGATTCCTCCTCACGGTATTCGATCAGGTCGCTAGGTTGGCATTGCAGAGCTTTACAGATCGCTTCTAGGGTACTGAAGCGAAGCGCTTTGGCCTTTCCCGTTTTAAGAATAGACAAATTCTGTTCTGTAATTCCAATCGATTCTGCGAGTTCTTTCGAGCGCATTTTTTTTTTAGCAAGGACAACGTCTAAATTGATGATGATCGGCATATATCGTTTCCTATATTGTCGCAGCTTGTTCTTCTTGAAGCTTTCGCCCTTCGTCCATGATCCAAGAAGCTAAAATGATCACAATGGCTACAGCTGTCCAACTAAATTCTGCTGCCCCGAAGGCAGTAGCGATCATGCGATGTCCCGGAGGGTTGGAAATTGTCAAAGTTAAAGAGAGTAAAGCGATGTAGATCGGAAAGGTCAATTGTCCTGCTAAAAGGAAACAGCCGATGCGTCGCAATGCGCCTACGGAATTTTGCGAAAAGAATTCCATCTCTTCAAATAAGTGGAACAACCTCGCGAGATGATAGAGAGCGAGTACGGAAAAGACATTTGGAATGAGTGAGATAAGGAAGGCTAAAATTCTAATCGAAGTCGCAAGTGTGGGGATTGGCTTTAATAGCTCATCTGCTATCAGTCCTTCGGGCCAGAGGCGAATATGGAGCAGCGGATGGATCGGCTCACCATTGCAAATCCAAAAAATGGCCGTCAAAATCGGCCCTAGGCAAAGATAGAGAATCGTCAGATAGCGCAAGATGCGGCTGACGCGTTTGATTTTCAGGCTGGATGTCATAACCATTCCCCTTTTGAAAGTTTTGGAAGTTAGGAGTGTAGATTTCAAAAAGCAGAATTATCGTTTTTCGATCATTTTTTAGTCAATTACAATATCCGATTATCGGATTTTGACCACAAGAGAGGAAAGATTATCGGTTGATCCGGAATTAAAGGCGGAATAAACGATATTTTTTGCTAGTGTTCCAGCGGAACTGAACCGATTCGCATGCACAGCTGAGACGATATCTCGCGTACGAGCGACGTCGTAAATCCCATCACAGCATAAAATCAAATGACTTTCCGGCTGAATTTCAGAAAGAGGCTTGACGGTGATCTTTGGCCGCGCGCTGATGGCTCCTTTCAGACGATGATCGCCAATAGCTCTTGCAACAGCCAGGTCTCCATTGACCCTCATCACCCCTAACACAGGAATTACCTGCCCCCCTCGCTTCTCAATGTTCCTCTTGTACTTTTCATCGGAAGGTTTTGCATCTTCTGTCAGTTGAACAGGGTTTCCATTGTTGTCCAATACAGTGCGCGCATCGCCGACGTTGGCAGTCCAAAGCTTGTTATCTAAAATCATCGCCATTGTAGCTGTGGTTCCTTGATTATGAGCTATGGAATGAGGATGGTTTCCGTACATATTTTTAAAATCTTGATTCAATCGGATGAAAGTGATTTTCAACGCGCGCCAGATTCCCGCATCCGTCAGCCCATTGGGATTGAATTGGCGCAAGGAGGACTCGAGTTGTTCTTTTAAATGGTCTCGGACAAATTCGGCCGCTTTGGGACCGCCGTGTCCATCAAAGACACCGAAGAGTTGCACAGGATAATTTCTGCCAGCAATTTGTACTTGAAAAGAAGTGGCGAGATGCTCATCTTCCATCGTCGGTCGGCGCCCCTGGGCATGACAAATACCCACGGGAAAAGTTCCCACCATTTCTTCTTGGGCAGACCACCCTGCAGAAGGGGCAGGTAAATAATGAAAACTTTTAACAGGCTCCTGCTCCATTTGTTGTTGCGAATAGCGCATCTGCAAATCGAGCCGGCGCTGAATTTCATTATCGCGAGAAACGAGGTGATCGTCTCGATCCTCAAGAGGACGGGTTGTAGAAAAAAGCCCAAAACAATGGAAACAGGATTTAAAAAATTCAATAATTCTATTCCAGACATCTCGAAGGGAGTTAAAATCTGAAAAAACTTGCATTCGTGGTCCGGCCGAAGTTAAGGTAGATCGATGAACTTCCTGAAGATTGTCAATTTGATAATTTTGAGGAATTGAAATCGTGTAATCTAAGTTTATTCTTTGAGGCAAATTTAATTCAAAATCAATCCTGATTGTCATATCAAATACCCTATTTGTTTAACAGAACATTATATTAAAAACATCTATCTTGTTCTAGAAAAATTATTTTTTTTATTTGTTGATAAATATTTTAATGTAGCCTGAGAACTTCTCTAAGCTTTTGACTTGCCATTTTGCGCTGCTGTGGCCTATCCTTTTGCCTAAGGACGTTCTCTAAATTAATCAAAAAGTAAATATCATGGCTGGACTTTCGTGCGGCATTGTCGGACTTCCTAATGTCGGAAAATCAACTCTTTTTAATGCGCTGACTAAAAAAGCAGCCCAAGCTGCCAACTATCCTTTTTGCACCATCGATCCTAATGTAGGGATAGTCGATGTCCCCGATCCCCGCTTGGCTGTCCTTTCCAAAATTTCGAAAAGTCAAAAGATTATTCCGGCCACAATCACATTTGTCGATATCGCTGGCCTTGTCAAAGGAGCATCTGAAGGAGAAGGACTGGGGAATCAATTTCTGGCCAACATCCGTGAAACGGATGCCATTGTACACGTTGTGCGTTGTTTTGAAAATGACGATGTGATCCATGTCGCTGGCAAAGTGGATCCCATCGCCGATATCGAAGTGATCAACTTGGAGCTCGTCTTATCCGATCTTCAAATGGCTGAAAATATCGTGTCCCGTCTTGAAAAGCAAATGAAAGGAAAAAAAGAATTCGTCCCTATTGTCGAAACGCTGCGAAAAGCCATTGCCCATCTCAATCAAAATAAACCTTTGCGAACACTTACTCTCACTGACGAAGAAAGAGAATTCATTCAAGACTACCCATTCTTGACGGACAAAAAAGTGCTCTACGCTTGCAACGTTTCGGAAAGCTCATTACCTTCCATGGAAAATGAGTTTGTACAAAAAGTCCGAGAATACGCTGCGCTAGAAGGTAATCGTGTCGTCCCCATCTGTGCTAAACTTGAAGAAGAGGTCGCGCAGTTTAGCGATGAAGAAGCTGTTGAATTCTTGAAATCATTGGGATTGGAAGAAACTGGCCTGAACCGTTTGATCAAAGCAGCCTATGACATCCTCGATCTCATCTCTTATCTTACAACTGGGGAAATAGAGACGCGGGCATGGACGATTCGCCGCGGCACCAAAGCTCCTGAAGCAGCTGGCAAAATCCACACTGATCTCCAAAAAGGCTTTATCCGGGCCGAAGTCATTTCTTACGGGGATATAGTGTCTTGCCATGGCCGCGCTGGTGCTCGCGATGCGGGAAAATTGCGCCCTGAAGGCAAAGACTATGTTGTCCAAGACGGCGACGTCATCGAATTTTTGCACAATTAATTATGAAACCACCACATCTATTTATCAGCTGCGCTGACCATCTCGAAACGCTTTTGATCGAAGAGCTCAAAAGTGTAGGCCTTGTCGATTTGAAATTAGACTTTCGCGGGGTTTGGGTTCCTAACACGATCGAAAATATCTATACAACAAATTATCTCAGCCGTCTTGCCACTCGGGTATTGTTACCACTAGCTCAATTTGCCTGTCCCGACACGGAAACGTTATACAATGAGGCAAAAAAAATTCCTTGGCTAGATTATCTCGATGAAACGAAAACGATCGCCATTGATGCTAATATCCACCATCCGCAAATCCGCCATTCTTTATATGGTGCCCAGCTCCTCAAAGATGCCATTTGCGATGTTGTCCGCGAAAAAAAAGGGGCCCGGCCTTCGGTCGATGTGAAAAACCCCGATGTCCAGCTCAACGTTTTCATTCACAAAAACCGCGCCACAATCAGTTTGGACACCTCGGGTGCACCCCTTTACAAACGCGGGTGGAAAGAAGGAAATGTCGATGCCGGCCTTCCAGAAACACTTGCTGCAGCGATCTTGTTGCGGGCAGGCTATTCTGGACGAGAAATCCTCTGTGATCCATTTTGTGGATCCGGAACCTTCCTCATCGAGGCCGCAAGCATAGCCACACAAACTCCTGCAGGATATTTTCGCAAGAAATGGGGTTTTTTCCATTTGCCCAACTTTAAAGCGAATGAATGGGAAGAGTTTAAGAATCATTGGGATCAAAAAAAGCGGCCAGTGTCTTTGCGCAACATTATCGGCGCCGATGGCGATGCCAAAGCCATTATCTTATGCCGCGAACACTTATATAAAACAGGTTTTGAGAAGGAAGTCCTCCTCCTCCACAGCCCCATCTCCAAATTGACATTGCCTCGCTCACCTACACTTGTCGTTACCGATCCTCCCTTTGGAAAACGAATGCATGCTCCTACTCAGATCTATCAGGATCTTGGCCAATTTTTGCGTCACCAATGCCCGGCAACCCCTTGGGCCCATCTGCTCACTTCTTCATTTCATTTAGTCAAAGCTACCCGTTGCTCTGTCATGTCAGAATGGCCTCTTCACCACGGCGGTCTCAATGTCTGTCTTTATCAAATAAAAAATTAGAAAAATTGCAACCTCTTTAACGCGAGTTTAACGTAAGGCGTCCATGAAAAGGCTCAGATTTTCAAGGATTGGTATAAAGGGCTATCTTCGAGCAGTTTTTTCTGAAAAAGATGTGAAAAGATGAGCCTTTTCATAGACGCCTTACGTTAAACTCGCGTCTCTTTAGGGTTGACTTCTTTTTTCTTGCCCTCCTCATGGTGATCTGTTACACGCTAAAATTAACTGCACATAAAACTAGAAGGGTATGTTCGGCAGACGGTTTAATTTTCTCACAGTGGCAGGGATCAAAATCGGCATTGATTTCAGTTGGTTTTTGATCGCCATCTTGCTCGCCTGGTCACTTGCTGCGGGTTACTTCCCCCATTATTATCCCAACCTTTCTGTAGGGACATACTGGATCATGGGAGTTGCTGGAATGATCGGGCTGTTTGTGTGTATTATCCTCCATGAGCTGGGCCATGCGATGGTCGCCAAACATTATAAGTTGCCCATTTCGCAAATTACGTTGTTTATTTTTGGGGGCGTCGCCGAAATCAAAAAAGAACCCCAAACGCCGAAAGTGGAATTTCTGATGGCAATTGCTGGGCCCATTGTCAGCGTTATTCTCGCAGGAATCTTGTATCTTTTGACGATCTTAGGCCAACACTCTTTTTGGCCTATCCCAATCATTGCTGTCACAGGATATTTAGCTCTGATCAATATCATCTTGGCCATCTTCAATTTGATCCCCGCATTTCCCTTGGATGGAGGGCGTATCTTCCGTTCCATCTTATGGTGGATCAAAAAAGACTCTGCCTGGGCAACTAAAGTTGCCTCGCAGATAGGTTCGGGATTTGGCATGATTTTAATTTTTTTAGGCATCTTTTCGCTAATTACTGGAAATTTCATTGCCGGAGTTTGGCTTGTCATTCTTGGCTTGTTCCTGCAAAGAGCAGCAGCGATGTCGCGCTCCCAGCATTACATTTCTCGAGAGCTCCATGGCGAAAAAGTTCAAAAATTCATGACGCAGAAACCGATCAGCGTTCCTCCAGATATCTCCATCCAGGAATTCGTCGATCAATATGTTTATCACTCCTATCATCATCTCTATCCGGTCACGGAAAATGAAAACTTGATCGGGTATGTCAGTTTAAGAGAGGTCAAGCTTACTCCTCCTGAAAATTGGAAAAAACTGCTTGTCAAAGAAGTCATGGTGCCAGCCTCTGAGTTTAAAACAGTATCTCCTGAAACCAGTGCCTTGCAAGCGCTCGATCTCCTCAATCAAACCGAAGTGCCGATTCTTCTAGTTGTTAAGGGAAAACGGCTCGTCGGAGTTTTGACAGCCCAGGATCTTTTCAAACTCATTTCAATCAAGCTAGAACTCGAAGGCGGAAGACCATTTTAAACCCGATATAAGTGGACAGGGGAATTGAGCGAATTTTATTAAGATTAAAAAAATCTCTCATTTCCCCTGTCCTTGCTCTCCTTTTCTGATTTTGCTTGACCTAAGAGAACTTCTCCTATAGATTGCAATGTGCCTTGGGAATCCAGATACCCACGCTTAGGACTTAGTTCATGGCCGAAAAAACAGAAAAGGCGACCCCGAAAAAGCTGCGCGACGCACGCAAAAAGGGGCAAGTCGCCAAGTCTCAAGATTTTCCTTCCGCGTTTACTTTTATTGTTTCGATCGCCACCACGATTATTAGCGCAGGGTATCTTTTTGAAGCCCTGGCCTCTTACATCATTACTATGTTCAAGCTTTCGGGCACCAATATCGATTTGCAAAATCGCGCGCCCGGCATTTTTTCCCAAGCGATCCAGGTGATTTTCAATACGAGCATGCCGATCCTGGTGCTGACGGCGTGCATTGGAGTTCTGACCAACTTTCTCATCGTCGGCCCCCTGTTTTCTGTTGAGGCGATGAAACCGGACATCAAACGCCTAAATCCTGTGACGAACATAAAAAATCTCTTTAAGTTCAAAACACTGTTCGAGCTTCTGAAATCTATTTTCAAGATCACTGGCGCACTTATACTCATTTATTCAGTCGTCTGGTATAGCATTCCAGAAATTATTGCTACTGCAGCACTGCCTGTAGAAGGAAGCGCCCTTGTCTTTTCTGACTTTCTGATCAAAGTCATTATCCGCGTGGGCATTTTCTTTTTAGTCATTGCTGTTTTTGACCTTGTTTTCCAAAAAAGAAACTTTGCTAAAGAAATGAAGATGGAAAAATTCGAGGTCAAACAGGAATATAAAGATACAGAAGGGGATCCTCACATTAAGAGTAAACGTCGGCAGACAGCGCAAGAGATCGCCTATCAGGAAGGACCGATGTCGGTCAAACGCGCCAAGGCAGTCATTACCAACCCTGTCCATATCGCTGTCGCCGTCGAGTACAACGTCGAGATAGAACCGGCGCCGAAGATCGTCACGATGGGGAAAGGAACGATTGCCGACTTGATTATCAAGATCGCTCAAGAAAATGGAGTTCCGATCATGCGAAACGTCACTTTGGCACAAACTCTTTTTGAAAAAGGGAAAATTAGTGAATATATCCCTGAAGAGACCTATCAGGCCGTAGCGGAGATTTTGCGCTGGTTGGAAGGAATAGAAACTTTAGAGACAACGGGATTGGAGCTGTTTAAATGAAAAATTTCATGGACCGCCTTGCTCGAGCCCTCGGGGGAGACAAAGCGCTTAATATCATTAACTCATCCAGCGACATCATTTTGGCACTGTTCATCATCGTGCTCATCATGATGATCATCATCCCCGTTTCCCCTGGTGTGATCGATAACTTGATCGCAATCAACATGACCATTTCGATCGCTCTCCTGATGGTGGCCTTATATATTCCCAAGGCTGTGCAGCTCTCGATGTTTCCTTCCCTGCTTTTGATCACAACGCTTTTCCGGCTAGGGATCGAAATCTCGGCGACACGGCAGATCCTGCTTCATGCCAATGCGGGCCATATTATCTTTGCCTTCGGAAATTTTGTCGTTGGAGGTAATTTCGTCGTCGGCGGTATTATTTTCTTGATCATCACCATCGTCCAATTCATCGTCGTGACCAAGGGTGCTGAGCGCGTTGCCGAAGTCGCCGCCCGCTTCACTTTGGATGCGATGCCTGGTAAGCAGATGAGCATCGACGCCGACATGCGCAGCGGAATTATCGACGCTGCCCAAGCTCGCGACCTTCGTCTGGCGTTGACCAAAGAAAGCCAGTTATACGGTGCGATGGACGGTGCGATGAAATTCGTTAAAGGGGATGTCATCGCAGGGATCGTGATCGCTGTCATCAACATCGTCGGGGGTCTGATCATCGGAGTGGCCATGCATGGCATGACCGCGCTTCAGGCGGCCAGAACCTATACATTGCTGTCCATCGGTGGCGGCCTTGTAGCACAAATTCCTTCACTGCTGATCTCGCTCACAGCAGGTATTGTCACAACTCGTGTTTCTTCCGAGAAGAAAGACTCCCATCTTGGTAAAGAAATTTCTGGTCAGCTGCTCAATCAGCCCAAAGCGATCATGCTCGCTGCTGGGGTGATGTTCTTGATGTCCTTTATTCAAGGATTCCCTTCGATCATTTTCATCATTATCTCTTTAGTTTTATTCGGCGTCGGTTTCACTGTTTGGTATAACTCCAAAAAATCTGCAGCCAAGGCCCAAGCTGGAATCTCGGCAGCCAAAGTTGAGACTGACATTGAAGGTCATGCCGTCATCCGGGGCGGCGTCGATGAATACGCCCTGACTCTTCCCGTAATCCTCGAAGTGGGCAAATTGCTATCTGGAGCAATCCGCAAAGAAAAACAGGGCGCAACTTTTATAGAGGATATGATCCCCAAAATGCGGCATGCCCTCTATCAGGACTTAGGAGTGCGTTTTCCCGGAGTGCACGTCCGGACAGATTCTCCTACATTAGAGGTAGACGAATATTCGATCTATTTGAACGAGGTTCCGATCGTACGAGGAAAGATCATCGAAAATGCCCTACTGACAACTGAGACTGCTGACAACCTGCGCCGTTATAATATTCCATTCACGACGACCAAAAACAACATTGGCCAACCTTCTGTCTGGGTCGATAATAAATATCAGGAAATCTTGCAAAAAGCTGGCATCAAATTTTGGAAGCCGCTTGACGTGATGATCCTTCACCTCTCCTATTTTTATCGCCAGCACGCCGCTGACTTCATCGGGATTCAAGAAGTCAGAGGCATTTTGGAGTTCGTCGAAAAATCTTTCCCTGATTTGATCAAAGAAGTGACACGCCTTGTTCCTTTGCAAAAACTGACGGAGATCTTTAAACGCTTAGTGCAAGAACAAATCTCGATCAAAGATCTGCGGACGATTTTAGAGGCCTTGGCTGAATGGGCGCAAACAGAAAAAGACACTGTACTTTTGACAGAATATGTCCGCTCGTCTTTAAAACGCTACATCAGTTACAAATATTCCCAAGGTCAATCGATCCTATCCGTTTATCTGCTCGATCCTGAAATCGAAGATATGGTCCGTGGAGCAATTAAGCAAACTTCCGCTGGTTCTTATTTGGCTTTAGACCCTGACTCTGTGCAGTTGATTTTACATGCAATGCGCACTACTGTTGTCCCCACCCCTGTCGGAGGTCAACCCCCTGTTATGCTCACCGCAATTGACGTCAGAAGATTTGTGCGAAAATTGATCGAGGGAGAATTCCCTGATATGGCTGTCGTTTCTTATCAGGAGATTGTGCCAGAAATTAGAATTCAGCCTCTTGGACGAATCCAACTTTCTTAATTTGAGACTAAAAGATGTCAGAAGACTTTACCCCGTCTCGCATTCAACCAACACAGCTCGATACGACAAGGGCGCAGCAAGTAGCTGCCCAGCAGGCAGCACGCGGAATGCTGGTCGCACAAGAAGAGACTGAAGAAGGGTTTCAATCCTGGATCGATGAAGGTGCTTTCAGCCCAACTGTGATGGCACGCCGGTTTGAAGCTCTCGAAAACAAACGCAAACGCACGGGGCGCGAAGAAGAAACCGAGAAAGCAGAGCGGAAAGAAGAAGTTCTTCAAATCCAGCGTTTAGAAGAAGTCAGCGAACAATTCAGTCGAAGAAATCCAGAGCTGCAAACACGCTCTCTTCTTTTGTTGCGTGCGCGCATCACCCAGCGCGACACTAAAGAAGAGATCTTGCGCAAAGTCCTCGAGATGTATCCCGATTACTCTTTGGCCGATGAAGCCTTAGACTTTTTATTGACGACAACCGAAGGCTCCTTGGCGGAAGAGGTCCGCGCTGCCAAAGAAGAACTGAATGCGCTCCATGGTCGAGAAGTTAAAGCCGGAAAAAACATCGCCGAACAGGCACGCGAATTCTCAAAACAGGGATTAGGCACACCGACTGGACTCCGCAATCTTTATCGTGAAGTCACTGGGAATCCTCGCGATGCCAGTACACTTTTCAACGAACTGACCTCCAAATTCAATTTCGATAAGATGAAAACCGTGATCGACTTCTTATTACATTCCATGGGAACCGATCTTAAGTCCAAAGGACCTTCTATTGATCGCGGCGAGCTCCACCGCCTCTTTTCCGAATCCCGCAAACTTCAAGGCATCCTTGGAATTTTCCGCTTCTTTAAATCTCGAATGAACCTCATCACTTCTGCATTCGACCGGCAAGGAATGCAACTTCCCATGCGCCTTACCTTCGAAATGCTCGCTAAGCAATTTATGAAAGCTGTCCAAGAACGGTACCCTTCCGCTGACAAAATTCTACAGCTTGGGGTCCAACTTGGCCTTTCCGAAGAAGTTCTTGCGCAAATCATTGTCTTTACACAAATGCGCGATGCGATGCGACAGGTTGCCCCCAGACTGTTCAAATCTGATCAACATCGACATGATCTTCTCAATGCTTTCATCGACGCCATTGAAGAATTAGACGAGCGCCTCGAAGAAGAGGAAGAAGAAGAAGAAAAAGAAAAGGACGAAGAAGAAAAAGAAGAAAAAAAATAGGACCCTGTTGCAATGCCAATGAGGTTTCGACAACCGGTTCAAAAAAAGAGGGCTCATGATCGATCAGTTTGAAGAATTGTTAAATGAACTCGGCGCTGAATTGGAAACAACTTTGCATCCCGATAAAAAAGGGGCATGCAAACTTAAAATCAACGAGACATTTCACATCCAGATCGAATGCGATGCCCATCAAGAAAACCTCCTTGTCGCAACTTTCATCTGTGATATTCCTCCAGGCAAATACCGTGAAAATATTCTCAAAGACGCTTTGAAGGCCAATGGTGCATTTCCTACAAACGGAACGCTGGCTTATTCCGACCGCAATAACAAATTGGTACTTTTCTCTTATTTTCGTATGGCGAGTTTAACCGGTAAAAAACTCGCGGAGTTTCTCGCTGCTTTTGTCGATAAGGCCAATAATTGGCGCATCGGCGTGGAAACAGGACATACTTCTCACCTCGTCTCTATACCTACTAAGCCTACAAGCGGAATGTTTGGGATGAAACCATAGAACATTAAAAAAAGATATGGATGAATTAACAGACTCTCCACTTCACTCGATCACAGGAAAAGTTTGGGAGAAAATTGGTGTGAAAAATCATTACGGCATCTATCTGCCGCTCTCAGCTCTGCATAGCGAAAATAGCTGTGGGATTGGAGAGTTTTTCGATCTCATTCCCATCATCGACTGGTGCCAAAACTTGAAAATCGATTTTATCCAACTCCTTCCCCTCAATAATTCTAATTCTGAATCCGACTCTAGTCCTTATAATGCAATTTCTTCCTGTGCGATTAATTTTCTATATCTTTCTCTGCAAGCATTGCCGTACATTGAGAAAGTTCCTCAGTTAAAGAAAAAGCTTAAAGACTTTAGCATCTTCAATGAAACATCGCGAATCAATTATGCTGAAGTCGTCGCCTATAAGTTGGGCTGGCTCAGAGCCTATTTCGATGAGGTTGGGGCTGAACTTTTAAACAGTGAAGAACTAAAACAATTCATCACTGAGAATGAATGGGTCAAACCCTATTCTCTGTTCCGAGTCCTAAAAGATAATCTTAGTAATATTTCCTGGAGGACTTGGCCAGAGGACTTGCGCTTTCCCTCCCCCAAAAAGCTCCAATCCCTCTATGAGCAATACGATTCGGCCATTTCATTCTATGCCCTAATGCAATTTTTGTGTTTTAGTCAGCTCAAAAAAATTCGGGAGTACGCCAATCTCAAAGGGATCTATTTGATGGGGGATATCCCAATTATGCTCAGCAGCGAAAGCGCTGACTCTTGGCAATATCCCGAGTATTTCGATCATCATCTCTCTGCAGGAGCTCCGCCAGATTATTACAACCCATATGGCCAAAACTGGGGTCTGCCCATCTTTAATTGGGACGCTATGAGAAAAAAACATTTTTCCTGGTGGAAAACGCGTCTTCGCTATGCTGAAGGTTTTTTCGATATCTTCCGCATCGACCATGTCATCGGTTTCTTTCGGATTTGGGCAATTCCTCCCAACCACCATAGCAAAGAAGGATATTATATCCCTGAAAACGAAAAGGAATGGGAGCCTCAAGGCAGAGAATTGCTCACGATGATCTGTTCTTCCACAGCTATGCTTCCTATTGCCGAAGACCTGGGCACTGTGCCTAAAGTCGTGCGCCCGGTCCTAAAAGAAATGGGGATCTGCAGCACAAAGGTCATGCGCTGGGAAAGAAAATACGAAGAAGACAATCGCTATATTCCCATTCAACACTACCCCCCCATCAGCATCACTTGTGTCTCAACCCATGACTCTGAAACTTTAACGCTATGGTGGAAGAACTTTAAAGACGAAGCAAAGGCCTACGCAGACTTTAAACAATGGCCATATGCCCCCGATTTAACAGAAAAGCAGCGGGAAGAGATCCTTTGGGACAGCCAACATACGACTAGCCTCTTCCACGCGAACCTGCTGCAAGAGTACCTCGCATTCTTTCCTGAGCTAATCTGGCCAAATCCTGAAGATGAACGGATCAATGTTCCAGGAATGGTTTCTCCTAAAAACTGGAGTTATCGATTTAGGCCGTCTGTCGAAGAGATTGTTTCCCATAAAGAACTTTTTTTAAAAATAGAAAAAATTCTTTCTTCTCCCACACCTCCTTCCGTTAAAGTTTAAAAAACTATTACATATAATTTATTATTCAAATTCGGAGAACGTCTCCTTTTAATATAATTTTTTTAATTAACGTAATAAGTATAAGCAATTTATTAAGTAGACATTTATAATTATTTAGATTATAATAAATGCCTAAGGAATTAAATATTATATAAGAGGAATTATATGTCATCTTATTTTCCCAAATTCTTAAGTTTATCAACAATTACTGGATCATTAGCGGCTTGGCTGCCTCAAAATGAGCATTCCAAAAAAGCTGTTAGCCTTGTTCAAGACATTCAATCTTTAGAACAATCTCTGACGAATAAAACAGACCAAGTTTTTCAAAGCAAAGTCTCAGAGACAATTCTTACAATTCAAAAAGAAAAGCAAAAATGCCTTAATGATCTTCTTCGAATGAATGGGTCTTACTATCAAGATCCCAAATCCACGCTTAAATTGGCATGGGATAAACTTGTGGAAGCCGTACATACTGCCATTGGAGTTAATGTGGAAAGAGCGGATCAACTCGATGCTGTTTCTGCACAATTAAACGTTGATGCCAATGAAGCAAAAGAAACTGCCAAAAGGAAAATTGACTATTTTAAGAAAATTGAGGAAAAACGAGACGCGCGTCAAACCCAACTCAATCGGATTCTCGGCATTGAAAAAGCAGCCTCCAATCCTGAAGAAAACTTAAAGTTGAAAAAAGATCTCCTCAAGCAAAAATATCAAGAGCTTTGCGGAGATCGCTTTGGAGATCCAAATGGAAAACTTCATCAAGCCTGGGAAAAATACCAGACAGCGCTTGCTCATGGTTCGACGGGTGAGGATTTTCTAGCTTCTTATCAAAAGTTAGATGCTTACCGAAGACAGATTGAAGCTGAACTATATGCCATTGACCAACAACTTTCCATTCCAACTTCAGCAACTTGTACCTATGAAGTATTGACAACCCAATCGATTACGCAAGAAGTCGAAGAACTCAAAAGGATCCAGAAAACGGAATCCGACCTCTCTGGAGTCGACTGGAGCGGAATCGCTGCTAGCACCGCCAAAGTTGCCCTCGTTGGAGCAGGATACATTCTCCTGGCCTAAAGCCTTTGCCGGACGAGCAAACCTTTGTCCGGCAATATCTTTTCTTCTCTTCAAATCTTCAAGCCATTATTCTTAAAGCAATAAGAGTGTGTTTATAAATTATTATAGCTTGATTTTTGATGAATTTTGCAGGTTTTAATGCTGCTTCGAAGCACATACTTAAGTAAAGTAGGGCAAGAAGTGGCATTAGAAGATGCGAAAAAAGTCGCAAAAAGCGAGCTATGGTAATTTGTAAACACGCTCTAAGCGATTTCAAGCTTATGTTAAATTTTTTTACTCTATGCGCAATCTTGTTAAGCTTTTGCTTTTTTTTAGTATTTTCCTGGCATCTACCCCAGAACTTCTGGCTAAAAAACGCACAAAGATTGAAGAAAGGACAGTCCCTCCACAGAATGCTGAGTCTTCAATAAAATCTTTATTTAATAGCCTGGACCCTTATTCCGTCTCTCAACATCTCGCCTTTTATGAACTCTATCCAGAAACAAAGGAAGGGAAGGTCTCATTAAAACGTGCCTGGTCGCTGCTGAGCGGAGGTTCGATGTCGGACAAAGATTCTGCAACAACGCTCCCGGTTGTCGATATTCAAGCGATCATATCTTTAGTCACCCGCCAATCTTTTGACCCTCCTGTCCCATTAAGTGAACAGCAGCTCGAGCTCATTGCAAAAATTTCTGAGCGTTTAAGCAATCGTAAACTTAAAGGACATCAAGTCTGGACAAAAGAAGAAGTCTTAAAGCTACATCCCGAAGAGGTCGATCTTGCCCGCGGATTGCTCATTTCCCAGTTAGACGAGTCATCAAACACCAAGAATGAAATACTCCAATATGAGGCCAGCATCGACCTTATGGCCTTGCAGATCACAGCGCGACTTCCTCCGAACGCATCCAACGAAGATAAAATTCGCGAAATCAATCGATTCATTTTTCAAGAAATGCAATTTCGCTTCCCTCCCCATTCCCTTTATGCAAACGACATCGATCTTTACACCTTTCTTCCATCCGTACTAGACAGCCGACAAGGCGTATGCTTAGGCGTGTCCATTCTTTATTTGTCTCTCGCACAGCGCTTAGATCTTCCTTTAGAAATCATCACTCCTCCAGGCCACATCTACGTGCGTTATAACAACGGCCGCAAGATCATCAATATTGAAACGACTGCTCGGGGGATCGATTTGCCTTCCGAGATCTATTTGGGGATTAACACACGCCGCTTGCAACAGCGCAACCTAAAAGAAGTGATCGGCATGGCCTTCATTAACCAAGCATCAGTATTTTGGTCAAAACAAGAGTATGCTAAAACGGTCGCTCTCTACGAAAAAGCTCTTCCTTTTCTACCCGCAGATCCGTTGCTCAAAATGTTCATGGGAATCAATTATCTATTCGTCGGCAGAAATAGCGATGCCATTAAACTCCTCAGAGAAATCCGCCATATTACTTTTGAAGAGTCGGTTTCTCCGGAATCCATCCCTGACGATTACCTGAGCGGTAAAATTGATGCTGAAGGGATCAAAGCCGTTTTTTTGCCTGTTGATGAAACGCGCGAATCGATTTTAAAAAAGCAAAAAGAGCTTGAACAAATTCTCAAGAAGTATCCCAATTTCCGCGCTGGAAAACTTCATCTCGCTACAACATGGCTTCAACTCGGACGCACAAGCGAAGCTAAGGAAGTCTTAGAAAATTATCATAAGCTCGATCCCCACAATTGCATCGTCGAATATTATCTCGCGGTTTTATGTCTAGAGCGGCTCGACTACAATCAGGCTTGGAACTATCTAAAACAAACAGAGTCTCTCGCACATGTGCAAGGACATCGGCCCAAAGCCCTGCGCTTGGTTCGAGAAGGTTTGCGCAGAAGCTGTCCTGAACCTTAAGAATGGCTTTTATTATACCTGAAACCCACCCTTCTCACAAGAGAATCATTTTCTTTGCTCAGGGCACATACAATTAGAACAAATATTTGAAACTTGAAGGAAACTCTCGCCTTCGCTCGCAAGCTTGCTCAGTTGAGTTCCGCTGTTTTATAACGGCCCAGTCTTTGCTACTCTCATGTCTATTAAGTGGCCGTTACAAAAGCAGC
>JASHXO010000235.1 GCA_030043495.1 Candidatus Rhabdochlamydia sp. | reverse complement strand
TACGCTCACTTTTCCGATGCTTTAGATCGATTAGTCTCTCTCTGTAGCCATCCGCTTAAAGATCCGACTTATATCTTTGTTTATTTCAGCGATATCGATGCGATGGGACATCGTCATGGGGTGACATCGCCTCAATTTGCAGACAGCATCGACTATTGCTGGTCAATGATTGAAAATCGATTTTGGCAGAAATTATCTTCCTGTCCGAATCGAATCGCTGTCATGTTCACTTCTGATCATGGAATGACCCCAGTCGATCCAGAGACAACGGTTCTTCTCAACAAAGTTTGTCCGCAACTTTCTCAGATGGTGAAAAAGAACCGCAATGGGCTGCCTCTTGTGCCAGCGGGATCATGCCGCGACTTTTTTTTGCATATTGAGAAAGACTGCCTTGAAGAAGCACAAGGCCTTCTACAAGAGAAACTCAAGGGAATTGCCGATGTGGTTCTTACGAACGAATTACTCTCCGCAGGTTTTTTTGGGGCCAAGGCTCCTTCCAGACGATTAAAGGAGCGCATTGGCAATCTCGTTGTTCTGCCTTATCTCAAAGAAAGCGTTTTCTGGTGGTTTGAAAAACATCGCCTCGAGCAGCATTTTTATGCTGCTCATGGAGGACTGACAACCGACGAAATGGAATCGATTTTCCTCTTTACGAAGTTAGGAAATGTTTAAGCTCTTCCATCGTTGAAAGTGAACCTAGTGCTCTGTAAACTTAATTTTTGCGGTTTCAGCTACGTCAAAGCCCCGGGGTTAAGCGATCGTAAAGCGCGCTGTATTGAATTAATACAGCGCGCTTTACGATCGCTTAACCGCGGGAGCTTTCACGTTAGCCCAAACCGCAAAAATTAAGTTTACAGAGCACTAGGCCTTAAGATCTGGAATTAAGTTGGAGGCCGAGTTATTATTTTGAAAATACTCGGTCCTTAAGGGCCGGGTTTCCACCGGAAGATGGATAAAGGCTTGGTTGCCGCAAGACAGGTCTCAAGGAGCTCCATTTCATGAAAATCTTGATACTGTTTAAGATTTCGATAGTCATTGAGCTTACGAAGCGCGCGGTCAACTTGAGGAATGAGCTACTGAATTTGATCAAGCGTGTTACTTTTTTCTCCTTCTCTTAAAAAAAATGCCTAAACATTTTTTGTTCAGGCATTCCCGTTTGAAAAGAAGGGTCGAGTTTATGAAGACTTTGCTTTTTTCTTTTCTTGTTTAGCCAGTCGTTTTTCTTTTAATGTTTTCATAGGTTTTTTGCGTTCTTCTTTCTTTTGTTCTCTTAGTTTACTCATACTCGTGCTCCTTGGAATGCATTCGTATTTAGAAGTTGCATGAATTTTTTTTTGCAACTCAGCTCAATAGATATACCATCGATCCTCTTTTAGAGAGAATTAAAATTTAATAGGTAAATATATTTTTTTATGAGAAGACTTTGGAAGCTGAGATCAGAAATTTTGAAACCGTTGCAGAACACAACGGTTTCAAAAGTCATGTTAGTAGTTGCGGCCTCTTCCGACTGAAACATGGCCAAATGGGCCAGTAGGCGGTGGAACGCTAGTTGGTCCGCCGCGGCCACGGCCATGAGCATGGGGATCGTTAGGGGGATTATGACCTCTTCCTACCTGTACATTACCGCCACCGCGGCCATTGCCCCTTCCTACTTGAACGTGGGCGCCATCATTCATCTCTCGAACACCGGAAGGAATGAAAGAGAACCAATTTCCCAATCCTTCATACCATGGCCGGTGGGCCGATGGGCTCACGTGATCGTGTCCCACTGGTACATGAGGTTCATGACCTCTGACTGGAACGTGCTGAGGAGCATAGGCTCCTCCAATAGGGATAAAATTGAATAAGCGCTGATACCATGGAGTGTGCAAGTAAGCGTCATCCCGATTCCGTGGATGGTCGTGGACACTTCCACAGCACGAATTGAAAATCAACAAGGCACCCGTTCCTAAAACCAGGGTGATCACCAAGCCGACAAGGGGGCCCAAGTAGACAAAACTCGCAATTGAAGCGATCACAGCAGCGATAATCCCAGCGATTTTCATCGCTGTCGTCCAGCAACTATTTCCTTCGCCTTCATTGGATTGAAGACGAGGATCGACGATCACCGGATTGGGTTCAACATATCGAGGCAGAGGAGAGACAGCACTAATAGACATTTGAAACCTCTTAATTTTGTTTTTTGCCGGAAACCTGGTTCCGGCATTTATCTTAGTATTGTTTAGCACGGACGTGGTCATCCATGTTGACGTTGATCAAGATATGATCATAAGAAGAAAGCCAAGAGTCATAAATACCGAAGATGATGTGGTCGTTGACCGCCCAATCTTTCAAGATGTAGTTGTCTTGAGGATTGATGCACCATACCATTTGGTTTTCTAAGTAGATATGTCCTCCAAAATAATCAATATCGACAATCCAATGTGAATAAGGACCGAAGGCAATTGGGCCGACGTAGAGGTTAGCTTTTACATAGGTGTTGTTCGATTTATTGGTGATATAATAATCATGTGAGCTCAGCCAACTATAGTTTGGAGTAATGACAAGGGAATCCTCTCTGCGCCAATTCCGCAAAACATAAGAATCAAAAGCAGAAACTTCCCAATGCGATCCGTCTTCCATCTCTATCGAACGGTTGGTGTCGGAAATGCTCGTCAGCCAGTGGCAATTGATCGGATAAGCATAGGAGGTTAAAGAAAATTGAGGGCGTGCTATTGTCTCGCGCGGAGCGAGCATGAACTGCTGGGAAGAATTGGCTAATTTGAAACTGGCTCGGCGCAGCATTTGCTGGGCTGGAGCATTATTCTCAGTTTCTTCTTCTTCCCGTTGTCTTGCTCTCAGGTCTCTCATCAAATCCCGTTTTGAAGGATCAGTTTCGCGAGAGCGGACAGAAACGTGTCCTTCAATTACAGTCTCTTCATTTTCAGTAATCGTCTCTTCTCCCAAAAGATGAGCATTTAAAAGCAAGAGGCTGGCAAGTGAAGGAAGGATGAATTTTTTTGACATAGACATGGCCTTTGATTCGCAGGGTTTGTGTTTTATTTTCGTGAACTATCTCTTAACTCGAATTTCATACTGCAAATTGATCTGCTAGAATGATCCCTTCGCATTTCAATTCTCAATATGTAAGTCGCGTGCAGTTCTCACATTCATAAACGAGTATAGAACTCGAATCATGGAGTGGGGAAAAAATAGCAAAACGCCTAATTTACAA